>JAUHXZ010000068.1 GCA_030426725.1 Actinomycetes bacterium | reverse complement strand
GACCGTGCCGTCGGCGGTGATCCGCTCATCCACCTCGATGACGCGCTCGTACAGCATGCTGGGCAGGACGATGCGGCGGTCGAACAGCCGCGGGCGGTTCTGGTAGCCGATCCGCAAGGCGTCGGCGAATCCCCGGGTGATCACCAGCACCGTCGGCTCACCCTTACGTTCGAGCAGGGCGTTGGTGGCGACCGTGGTCCCCATTCGCACCACATCGATCTCGTCGACGGGAACCGGGGAATCCGGCCCCACGCCCATCAGCACGCGGATCCCCGCGACGGCGGCGTCCCGATACCGGGGTGGCGTGGCCGTGTCCTCGGAGAGGACCTTGTGGGCGATGAGCGTCCCGTCGGGTCTGCGCGCCACGATGTCGGTGAACGTGCCGCCGCGGTCGACCCAGAACTGCCAGCCGGAATCCATGGGACAAGACCGTACACGCAGCCCGACATCCGCGATCCGCGGCAGGTTCGCTTGTCCCTCCGGCTCACCTGCGCGACGATGGTGTCTCTGCGGCCAGGCAACCCCTCGATGAGGCGCGCAGCGGCCGGAGGAGACACCCGATGACACCTCCCAGGAGAGCACTTCCCCCGATCGGCGACGGCGAACCCAGCCGTGGCGCTGTCCCGGGTGCCCGCCGGGCGACCTCCCCCGCGACGCCGGGCGGCGCCCGCCGGGCGGTGGAGACACCCTCGACGCGCCAGCGGCATCAGCGGCGCGGCTGGCTGCTCGTGGGCGCGCTCGGTGTGGCGCTGGCAGTGTCGGTGGCGGGCCTCTACGCGGTCGTGGGGCCGAGCCGGACCGCGTCCCGTACAACGGACGCGGCTTCCTCCGGCCCCTCAGCGAGTCCCAACGGTTCGCCGTCCGGTTCCGCCTCTCCCGGCGACTCCGTGAGTGCCTTTCCGACGCCCTCGCCGTCGCCGACCCTCGAACCGGGTCAACTGGATCTGCTGGACACGGTCCTGACGGTGCCCGACGGGTGGGAGGTCTACGCCGACGAGCTCGTGCAGGACTCCCGCCGCCTCGTCCGGCTGCGCGAGCCCGACACCGACGTCCGTGTCCAGGCCGTCTCCCTCACCAGCGCCACCGGTGACCTCGACCAGGCGTGCCGCGATCTCATCACCCAGCAGAGCTCCGCATTCGGCTCCGTGGCGACCTCGGACGTCGTCGCGGTCCCCGTCGCCGAGGGGGCGGCCGGGGTGTCGTGCGCCTTCAGCGGCACCCGCACCAGCGACGGGGTCCCGCTCAAGACCGAGTTCACCCTCCTCCGCAGGGACTCGGACGCACACACCCTCGTCTTCCGCGACTCGATCCCCACAGCGGTGCCGGCCGCCTCCACCGTTCTCGAGGATCTGACGACGATGGAGTGCGACGCGGCAGAACTGTTCGGTGCCGCCGTGGAGACGTGCTAGCGGCTACTCCTGGCCGGGGCGGCGGCTGAGCTGGTCGAACACTGCCCTGAGGCGCGTCCACCACTGGTCACGGGGCCGCTGGTTCTCCCAGTCCATCTGCTCGGTGACGTGCCTCAGCGGCGCCATCAGCCCCTCGGTGCCGCTGTGGGCGGCCACGTAGTCGGCCGTTCCCTTCCTCAGTTGCGTGTCGAGATTCATCACGGCCTGGTACGCCAGCCTGGTGGCGTTGATGCGGTCGAACGGCGACGGCGTGCCGCCCTGCTGGACGTGCCCGATGACGGCACGCCGCACCGAGTAGAGCCCGCGGCCCTCCGCCTCGAACAGCCGCGCCAGGACGTCGGCCGTGTAGTGCTCGCTGGTCTCCTCGCCCATGACGGTCAGGTAGAAGCTGCGCCCCGACTCGAACGAGTCGACGAGAGCCTCGATGTCCGTGGACAGCTGCTCCAGCGTGATCCCGGACTCCGGGAGGTACGCCTTCTCCGCACCGGCGGCGATACCGCCGACAAGCGGCAGGAACCCGCACGTGCGGCCCATCGTCTCGACGACGAACGCGCGCTTGCTGGCCGAGGCCGCCATCCGGACCATGTCGATCGAGTCGACCACCGTGTTGAGGGCCGTGTCCGCCCCGATGGCCATCGGCCAGCCCGGCAGGTTGTTGTCGATGCTGGCGGGGAGCAGTCCGATCGGCATGTTGAACGCCGGGTACCTCCGCCGCTCCCGCTCCATGAGGTCGACGGTGGCGTAGGCGTGGTAGCCGCCCATGACGAGCAGCGCGTCGATCCGGTGCTCCTCGAGGGTGCGCGCCATCTTGTACAGGTCGGTCTCGCCCGGCACGTAGCGGCGGGTCCCGAATGAGGCGCCGCCGGTGTTGGCCATTCCCTCGACGTCGGACCAGGCGACCTCGTGCAGGTCCCCGTTGATCAGCCCCGGCACGCCGCCGTTGACGGCGACCATCTGGTAGCCCAGGTCGAGACCCGAACGCACGGCCACGCGGGCCAACTGGTTCATGCCGGGTGCCAGCGCCCCGGCGTGCATGATCGCGATTCGCTTGGCCTCGTTCGGCTGGGGAACCGAGGGGCGGGCCTCCGACAGCATGCGGTAGATGTCGATCATCCGGGTGAAACCATGGCCGCGGGCGGAGATCGCCGACGCGTAGTCCCCCTCGTTGATGAAGGTGCCGATCTGCTGCGTGGCCTCGACCGCCTCCAGCAGTCCGGTGGTGTGCACCTGGTCCCGTTGGACCCCGACCAGCACCGGCTCGCTGTCGCCTTCCGCGGCCAGGACCTGCTCGACGGCCTCGACCCCGCAGGACGTGGCCATCCAGCGGTCGTAGGCGGATGGGGTGCCGCCCCGTTGCACGTGTCCCAGGATCGTGATCCGGGCCTCCTCCCCGGTACGCTCACGCAGCTCGCTCTGGATCCGGTCCGCGGTGATCGCGACGCCGTCACGGTCCACCGCCCCCTCGGCGACGACGATGATCGAATCGCGACGGCCGGCCGCGCGGCCGCGGCCGAGCACGTCGACCATTCGGTCCTCCCAGCCTGGACGGGGCGGCGATTCCGGCAGGAACGTGTAGTCCGCGCCGCCGGCGATCGCGCTCATCAGGGCGAGGTAGCCGCAGCGCCGGCCCATCACCTCGACGATGAAGGTCCGACGGTGCGATTCAGCGGTCGAGCTGATGGCGTCGATCGCCTCGGTGATGCGGTGGAGGGCGGAGTCGGTGCCGATGGTCATGTCCGTGCCGAACATGTCGTTGTCGATCGAGCCGACCAGCCCCGTGACGTGCAGCCGGGGGTGCGCCTCAGCCTGCTCGGGGGTGATGCGCCCGGCCTCCACCAGTTCCCTGATGTAGTCCGGCCATCCGAGGCAGAGCCGCCTGCTGCCGGTCAGGGACCCGTCGCCGCCGATGACGATGAGACGGTCGATCCCCTTCTCGATGAGGTTGGCGGTGGCCGTCAGCTGGCCCTCGTGTGTCTTGAAGTCCATCGAGCGCGCGGTACCGATGACCGTGCCGCCCTTGTTGAGGATCCCGGAGACGTCGCTCCATCCCATCCTCACGATGTGGTCATCGCCGGCGAGAGCCCCCTGCCAGCCCTCGCGGATCGCGAAGACCTCGGCGCCCTCGTGGATGCCTGTGCGGACGATGGCTCGAACCGCCGCGTTCATGCCCTGGGCGTCGCCGCCCGAGGTCATCACCCCGATGCGGCGCGTCATCTGCGCGCTCCCTTTGGGCGGACCACCTTGGTCGCCTGCCAGTCCGGTGCCACGCTCGCGGTGGAGGTCAATGTGAGGCCTGCGATGGTCACGCCCTCGGCCACCGATGCCGGCCCGATGAATCCGGGACGCCCCACTTTCGGGGTCAGCAGCCAGATGTAGCCGGAGTCCGCCAGGTCCGTCAGGGCGTCCACCAGCCCGTCGGCCACGTCCCCGTCGTCCTCTCTCCACCATAGGAGGACGACGTCTACCGCTTCGAGCGGATCGTCGACCATCTCGGCGTCGAGGATGTCCATGACATCGTCGCGCAGATCCGCGTCGGCGTCCTCATCCCATCCCAGCTCCTGCACGACCATGCCTTCGTGAAGACCGAGAAGATCGGCGTTGGCCATCCCCTCGTGACTCGCTGACAGGTCCTTTCCTTCTGTGCTGTCCACGAGCCAAGCCTGCCAGATGCCCCATGCGTTCGCACGCACCCCCCACCTGCCGAACACGCGCGAGGCGGGGTGGCCCCTGGGAGCCACCCCGCCTCGCGCGGACGTCGCCGCGTCAGGCGTCGCCGCCGGCGTTGCCGGAAGCCCCCGCCGTCACGTCGTCGAGCTGGTACTTCGACGCCGCCTCCGCGGGCCACTCATGCGGAACCTCGCCGGCCGCCGCGAGGCGCTGCAGCACCGACACGGCGATCGACGGGCCGTCGATCTTGAAGTAGCGACGCGCCGCCGCACGGGTGTCGGAGAAGCCGAAGCCATCGGCGCCGAGGGTCGTGTAGTCGCGCGGGACCCACTGCCGGATCTGGTCGGGAACGGCCCGCATGTAGTCGGACACGGCCACGACGGGACCCTGCGTGCCCTCCAGCTTGCGCTCGACCCACGTCTGTCCGTGGTCGCCGAACGGCTCGGCGAACCTCTTCTCGTCCAGTTCGAGGCCCTCGCGGCGCAACTCGCCCCACGACGTCACGCTCCACACGTCCGCGACGATGCCGTAGTCGTTCTTGAGCAGCTCCTGCGCCTCGAGGGCCCAGGGCACACCCACGCCGGAGGCGAGGATCTGCGCACGGCGCGCGTCCTCCCCGACGCCGTCGAAGTTGCCGGGCTGGTAGAGGTACATGCCGCGCAGGATGCCCTCGACCTCGACGCCCTCCGGCTCAGCCGGCTGGACGAGAGGCTCGTTGTAGACCGTGAGGTAGTAGATCAGGTTCTCCTGCTGCTCCCCGTACATGCGACGCAGGCCGTCACGCACGATGTGCGCGATCTCGTAGCCGTAGGCCGGATCGTACGAGACGATCGCCGTGTTGGTGGAGGCGAGGATCGGCGAGTGCCCGTCCATGTGCTGGGTTCCCTCGCCGGTCAGGGTGGTGCGGCCGGCCGTGGCGCCGATGAGGAAGCCCCGGCTCAGCTGATCCGCCGCCGCCCAGATCGCGTCGCCCGTACGCTGGAAGCCGAACATCGAGTAGAACACGTAGATCGGCACCATGGGTTCGCCGTGCGTGGCGTAGGACGACCCGGCGGCGGTGAACGCCCCCATCGAACCGGCCTCGTTGATGCCCGTGTGCAGGATCTGCCCGGTCTTTGCCTCGCGGTAGCTGAGGAACAGCTCGTTGTCGACCGGGGTGTAGTTCTGGCCGTGCGGGTTGTAGATCTTGATCGTCGGGAAGAACGCGTCCATTCCGAAGGTGCGCGCCTCGTCGGGGATGATCGGCACGACCCGGGGCGCGAACTCCTTGTCGCGCATGAGGTCCTTGAGGAGCCGAACGAACGCCATGGTGGTGGCGACCTGCTGGTTGCCGGACCCCTTCTTGGCCGACTGGTACGACTTGTCCCCCGGAAGCGAGATGAACTTGCTCTTGCCGCGGCGCTCGGGGAGGTAGCCGCCGAGCTCGCGGCGCCGCTCCTGCAGGTACTTGATCCGCGGATCGTCCTGGCCCGGGTGGATGTAGGGCGGACGGTAGGGATCGGCCTCCAGCTGCTCGTCCGTGACGGGCACATGGACGCGGTCGCGGAACGCCTTGAGGTCGTCGAGGGCGAGCTTCTTCATCTGGTGGGTCGCGTTGCGGCCGGCGAAGTGCTTGCCGAGGAAGTAGCCCTTGATGGTGTGGGCGAGGATGACGGTCGGGGCGCCCGAGAACTCGGTGGCGGCCCGGTAGGCGGCGAAGACCTTCGAATAGTCGTGGCCGCCGCGCGTGAGGCGCCAGATCTCGTCGTCGCTCCAGTCCTTGACCATTGCCGCCGTGCGCGGATCGCGCCCGAAGAAGTGGTCGCGGACGTAGGCGCCGTCGTTGGCCTTGAACGTCTGGAAGTCGCCGTCGGTCGTGGCGTTCATGAGGTTGACCAGCGCACCGTCGGAGTCGTTGGCCAGCAGCGGGTCCCAGCCGCGGCCCCAGACCACCTTGATGACGTTCCAGCCGGCGCCGCGGAAGAACGCCTCGAGCTCCTGCACGATCTTGCCGTTGCCACGGACCGGGCCGTCGAGACGCTGCAGGTTGCAGTTGACGACGAAGGTGAGGTTGTCGAGTTCCTCGTTGGCCGCGAGCTGGAGGACGCCACGCGACTCGGGCTCGTCCATCTCGCCGTCGCCGAGGAAGGCCCACACGTGCTGCTGGGAGGTGTCCTTGATCCCGCGGTTGTGCAGGTAACGGTTGAACTGCGCCTGATAGACGGCGTTGAGCGGCCCGAGGCCCATCGACACCGTCGGGAACTCCCAGAACGAGTCGAACTGGCGTGGGTGCGGGTAGCTCGGCAGCGCACGGAGCCTGCCGTCGACGTAGTGGGAGTGCTCCTGCCGGAACCCGTCGAGGTCGTTCTCGTCCAGCCGGCCCTCGAGGAACGCGCGGGCGTACATGCCGGGCGACGCGTGGCCCTGGAAGAAGATCTGGTCCCCGCCGCCGGGGTGGTCCTTACCGCGGAAGAAATGGTTGAAACCGACCTCGTAGAGGGTCGCCGACGACGCGTAGGAGGCGATGTGACCGCCGACACCGATGCCGGGGCGTTGCGCACGGTGCACCATGACGGCAGCGTTCCAGCGCAGGAGGCGGCGGATGCCGCGCTCCAAGGTCTCGTCGCCGGGGAACGCCGGCTCCGTCGACGCCGGGATGGTGTTGACGTAGTCCGTGCCGGTCAGCGACGGGACGCCGATGTGGCGCTCGCGGGCGCGCTCGAGGAGCTTCAGCATGACGTAGCGGGCACGGTTGCGTCCGCCGGCGTCGATCACTCCGTCGAGGGATTCAAGCCATTCCGCGGTCTCCGCCGGGTCGATGTCGGGAAGATTGGTCGGCAGACCGTTGAGGATAGGTCCAACCTCGTTCTGGCTCACGAAGTTTCCTCTCGATGAGATCAATGTTCTTGCGGTGCTCCGCGAGGGCGCCTCCGCGCTTCCCCACCCTACCGCGACGCTGGGCGGCATGCCGGGTTGGCGGTTTGAGCGGACTTCCCTAGATTTGTGCGATACAACTGAGGCAATAGTCGGGGGGCGCACGCATGACACCACTGGTCGGACGGATGGCCGAACAGCGAAGGATCGCTGCACTGGTCCACGCCGTGCGCAGTGGCCGGACGCAGATCCTGCTGATCTCGGGCCCGCCCGGCGTCGGCAAGTCGTACCTGGCGGGTTCGGTGTCCTCCGCGATGCCGACCTACACCCACCTGCTTCTCGAGCCCGAGGCCGACGTGCAGTTCGGCGCGATCGACCGCCTGCTCGACGAGCAACTCCCCGAGACCGCCCGTGAGCTCGTCGCCCTGCGGGGGACGGCAGGCATCCCGACGTTCGCCATCGGCATCGTCAATCTCATCGAACAACTGGACGGCCCCTTCGCGGTGGTGGTCGACGATCTCGACTTCCTCGATCAGGGGTCGCAGGAGGCGTTCTGGCACGTGCTGCGCCGGCTGGACCATGTGCCGGCGCTGTTCATCGGCACGATGCGCAACCTCAGCGGCCCGTTCGCCACGCGGCTCCTGCAGCACATCAACGTCGGACGCAGGGGTGCGCACATCGAGCTCGGTCCCCTCGATGCGGACGAGGTCCAGGCGTTCTTCCGGAGCACGCTTTTCGCCCCCCTGGAGCCGCGCCAGCTCGCCGCCGTCCTGAGGGCCACCGGGGGTTCGCCCAGGATGCTGTGCGCCCTGGTCGAACGGATCCGCGAGGGCAGCACGGGGTCCCTGACCGAGGCGATCGACGCGCTGTCGGCCGACGCCTCGACGGTCTCGCGGGCCTGGCCCGAAGTCGTCGGGCGGCTGGCCCCCGCGGAACGGACCGCCCTCCTGGCGATCGCGCTCGGCGGGCCGCTCACCTCCCGCAACCTCGGGCTGGCGATGGACCTCCTCGGCGTCGATGCCCCCGATCTGGGCGTTCTCTACGGCACAGGACTACTCAACGGCCAGCACCTGATGCTCCGCGAGGTGGCCATCGCCCCGGCGCTGGAGGCGATGTCCAGCCCCGAGGAGGTGTTGCGCGTGCACGATGCGCTGGGCAAGGTCCTGGCCGGCATGGAGAAGATGCGTCACCGGGTGGCCGCGCTCGACGGGCGGCGCGATGCGCAGCTCGGCGCGGACCTCATGGACAGCGCCGGTGAGGCGGCCAGGAGCTGGGATCTCGTGCTGGCTTTCCGGCTTGCCTCCTGGGCGTGCACCGCGGACCCGTCCCTGTTGCCCGCCGCCTTCCTCCACGCACTCCACACCAGGAGCGCCTCCCTTGCCCACAGCCTCGAGACCCAGGCTCGCGCCCTGTTCCCCGGGCCGACCCGGGCGGTCCTCCTGGCGGCGCTCGAGTCCCAGGGCCCCGACGTGATGGATCTGTCCGGCGTCGAGGGTCTACGGGTCCAGGATCTGGACGACACCCTCCTTCTCGTCCTCGCCTACGCCGTCACACGCGTCGGGCGCACGCGGGCGTGCATGGGCTCGCCCCGGATGCCGACGATCCTCGGAGCCGTGCGGGACGAGCTTGCGGCCCGAATCGCCCACGCCGATGACGAGGAGCTCCGGACCGAGCAGGACATGTTGCACCGCATGCTCCGGATGTGGGCGACCTTCGAGGATCTCGACGCTCCGGACGGCGGGTTCCTCCGGGCGGTCGACGCCAACGTCGAGGCTCTTTCCGCGCTGCCCGCGTCGTCCCCGGCCCGCGCGGCCGTGCTTGCGGTCGCCGCGAGGTGCAACCACATGACGCTGCGCAACACGACGGCGAGCGACCTGCTGGCCGGACTGTCACGGTTGGTGTTCGTGCCACCGGTGCTGGCTCTCGAGGGGGGCATGACGAGGTTCCGTCTGGCTTTCATGACGGCGGACTGGGACGTCGCGCAGACCACGCTGGAGAACGCCCTCAGCCAGTCGCTCGACGACCTTCGTGACGTCTCTACGCTGGAGGCGCAGGCGCTCTCCGCACTTGTCCCGATCTGCCGGGGGGAGGTCGAGGTGGGAAACCGGACGCTCGACCACGTCGGTTCGATCGTCGAGTCCCGCCGCTTCAACATGGCCGCCGCGGCGGTGCTGTGGACGCGCGGGTGGTCTGCCACTGCCGCCGGAGACGCACGCACCGCCGCTGACAGCCTGACCCGACTCTGGGCCAGTCCACTCACCGGGGTGTTCGCCGGTGCACCCACCGGGGTGCTGCGCGTCCGCGCCCACGCGGCGCTCGGCGAGATGGCCAGCGCGCGTTCGGCGCGCGACGAGCTCCTGGCGATGGATCTCCCGGATTCAGCCGCGCGCTACCTGCGCCACCACTGCGATGCCGTCATCGCGGCGAACTCGGGCGAGACCTCGACCGCCGCCGCGGCCTTCGCGACCGCCGGCCTGGCGCTCGAGGACCGCCTCACCGAAGACGGCGAACCCGGACTCCTGCTCATGAAGGCCGTCCTGGCCGAGGACTGGGCAGGCCTCCTCGCGGCGGCCGAGTCGGGGGCGCCCGGCCGAGCCGAGTGCCGCGGCGTGCTGGGGGAGGCGGTGGCGTTGCTGATCCGCGCCGGCGCGCAGGAATGGCGGCAGCGGATCGAGACGCTCCTTGACGACGTGGACTCCATGCCCTCCCCCGGTGCAACCCAGGCGGGGCTTGACGGCTTCGACGCACTGACGATGCGCGAACGCGAGATCGCCGATCTCGTTCTGACCGGTGCCAGCAACAAGGAGATCGCCGCGAAGCTGTTTGTCTCGGTGCGAACCGTGGAGTTCCACGTCCGCAACGTGCTGGCCAAGATCGGCGTCGTCTCCCGGGTAGAACTGCGGGCAAGGCTCCAGGGCCGCGACTGACCCCAGTGGCTCGCCCAGTGCATGGCACTGGGGACAGGCTCGCCCGGAACCCCCAGACTTGGTTTGCAGATGACCGTCGTGGCAGGTGTTTGGGGGGAACCTGCCGCGGCGGTCAGTAACGTTTTCGGCCCGTTCCGATCAGCGGTGACGGCGCGCGTGTTCCAGCAGTCGCTCAACCGACCATGTCGTGATGATCCGTCCTGGGTCGATCCCCGCGGCAGAAGCTCTGGCCGCCCCGTAGGTGAGGAAGTCCAGCTGCCCGGGGGCATGGGCATCGGAATCGATGGTGAACAGGCAGCCGGTTTCCACCGCCAACCGGAGCAGTCCGTCCGGAGGATCCCGCCGCTCGGGACGTGAGTTGATCTCCACGGCGACGCCGAACATCTCGCACGCGGCGAATACGATTTCGGCGTCAAACCGGGACTCACTCCGCCATGTCCCGTCGGCACGCCGCCTGCGGCCCGTGCAGTGCCCCAGAACCGTCGTGTGGGGGTTGGCGATGGCCCGCACCATCCGGGCGGTCATCGTCTCGGAGTCCGAGGCGAGGTCCGAGTGCACGGAGGCGACGACGATGTCCAACCCGCCGAGCATGTCGTCTGCGTGGTCCAGGGATCCGTCGGCGAGGATGTCGACCTCCGCCCCGCGCAACAGGCGGATGGACAGGCCCTCCTGCAGTGCGCGGATCTCCTCCCACTGCGCCCGGAGACGCTCACGGGTGAGCCCCCGCGCCACGGTGAGACGTGGCGAGTGATCGGTGACGGCGATGTAGCTGTGCCCGAGTCCCTCGGCGACCGCCGCCATCTCGCTCAGCGGGGATCCCCCGTCGGACCAGGTGGTGTGGAGATGGAGATCGCCTCGGAGCAGGGCCCGCATTGCGTCCCCGGCGGAATCCAGCGAGCGGGCGCCCTCAGCCCTGAGCCGGCCAAGTGTGTCCGACACCTCGCCGCGGACGGCCGCCGCCGCCACCGCCGCGGTCTTCGGGCCGAAATGCGGAAGGGCCCTCCACCCGTCGAGGGTGGAGGGCCACTTCCCGGGGCCCAGGGCGGCCGCCTCATCGGCGGCCGCCCGGTAGGCACGGACCCGGTGGGAGTCCGCGCGGTCGCGTTCAAGCCAGAACGCGCACTCGCGCAGGTCGGCGACCGGGTTCGGTGTCACACCCGGTCCGGCTCCGGCTCGGGATCCTCCATGCGGGGCTGCCCGGCCATGAACGCGTCGACCTCGGCCTTGTTGGCCCTCAGCTTCGGATCGTTCTTCAGGTAGTGCGCCGTTTCCCGGGCGATGAGACCAGACAGGGCCAGCAGACCGATGAGGTTCGGCAGCGCCATGAGACCGTTCATGATGTCGGCAAACGTCCATACGAGCGTCAGCGGGACCGTCGCGCCGATGTAGACGACGACCGTGAACACGATGCGGTAGGCCAACGTGTAGCCGCGCGCGCCGAACAGACGCTCGGTGCAGCGGTCCCCGTAGTACGACCAGCCGATGATCGTCGAGAACGCGAAGAAGATCACGCCGATGGCCACGATGTAGCCGCCCCAGTTGCCGGGCAGTCCGTGGCTGAACGCCATCGAGGTCAGGAGCGCGGGGCTCTCGCCGCTGTTCCACACGCCGGTGGTGACGAGAACCAGGCCGGTGAAGGACACGACGATGATGGTGTCGATGAAGGTCTGCGTCATGGAGACCAGGCCCTGGCGCACGGGGTGGGTCGTCTTCGCGGCAGCGGCGGCGATGGCGGCAGAACCCATGCCGGACTCGTTGGAGAAGATGCCGCGCGCGACACCCATCTGGATGGCGATCATGATGCCACCGGCGGCGCCGCCCACCATGCCGGGACCGGTGAACGCCTGGGTGAAGATGAGGCCGAGGGCGGCGGGCACGTCGGCGATGTTCACGATGAGGATGTACAGCGCGCCGAGGACGTAGAAGACGATCATGATCGGGACGAGCGCCGCGGTCACGGTGCCGATGGCGCGGATGCCGCCGAGGATGACGAGGCCGACGAGCAGGGCCATGACGATGCCGCTGATCTGCGGGTCGATGCCGAAGGCGCTCTCGGCATTCGCGGCGACCGAGTTGCCCTGGGTCATGTTGCCGATGCCGAAGCTGGCCAGCACCGCGAAGATCGCGAAGATGATGCTGAGAGCGACGCCCCAGTTCCCGGGAAGGGCCTTCTTCAGGTAGTACTGCGGGCCGCCCGAGGCGTCACCCTTCGCGTCCTTGGTGCGGAAGCGCACGGCGAGGAACGCCTCGGAGTACTTGGACGCCATGCCGACGAGGCCGGTGACCCACATCCAGAACAGTGCGCCAGGTCCACCGATCGAGATGGCGGTGGCCACACCGACGATGTTTCCGGTACCGACCGTGGCCGCCAGCGCGGTCGTCAACGCCTGGAACTGGGAGATGTCCCCACCCTCGGCGTCAGCGTCCTTGCGCTCGAGCAGCGCCAGGCGAAGTGCGGATCCAAGTTCGCGGAACTGGACGCCGCGCAGCTTGATGGTCAACCAGAGGCCGGTCAGCAGCAGCAACGGAATGAGGAGGAACGGCCCCCACACGATTCCGTCGATGGTGCCCAGCCATGATTCGAACGTTTCCACGTCGAACTCCTTCAGCTATGAGTGAACACCCGTCAACGTAGCGCCCCCCGAAGAGCACTGGACACCCGGTCCGCCGGTTTGTAACAGGGTTTTCATCCGGCGGCGGGAACTTTTCACACAATCAGCGCGTTGAGGCGTCGCGGAGCAGGTAGGTGTCCTGGATCCAGCCGTGGTGCTCGAGCAGCCGCTGCCGGAGCTCGATGAGTTCGCCGAGCACTCTGCACAGCGGCCCGTTGGCCAGCACCTGGTCGGTGGTGCCCATGTAGGCCCCCCAGTAGATCTCCACGTCGGGGAACTCCGTGAGCAGCCCGCGGCAGGCCAGATCAGGATCGTTCATCACCACGACGTCACCGAGTTCCGGCGTGTACTCGGCGAGGAGCCTGGCCCCCGTCGTGAGATGGACCGACGCGCCGCTGTTGAGGGCGATCTGGTGCGCGGCCGCCAGCACCTGCAGCGCGCTGACTCCCGGCACCACCGTCACGTCGAGGCGCAGCTCGTCGCGCAGCGCGTCGACGACCCGGATGATGGAGTCGTACAGCCCGGGGTCGCCCCAGGCGAGGAATCCCACGACGGCGTCGTCACGAAGCCCGGACAGGATGTGGCTGTAGGTCGCCAGCCGGCCGGCGTCGACATCCCCGGAGTGCTCGCGCTGCGGGTCGAGCACGGTGATGACCCGGTAGGCGCGCCCCACGTGGCGCCGCAGCAATTCACTGCGCCGCCACACCAGGTCCGGCTGGTCGTCCACGTGGTCGCCCACGAGGAAGACATCGACACGGTTCATCGCCTCGACCGCGTCGAGGGTGAGTTGACCGAACCCACCCGGCCCGATGCCGATGACGTAGACCTTGCGTCCCATGGACATCAAGCGTAGTGGTCCGCTCACCGTCGCCCGGCCGGGCACCTCCCGGCCGGCGTGCGGGAAGCGTCAAGACACTAGGCTGGCGGGATGGACGTTCGCCCTGGCACCGCCCCCGCGTTGATCTCGTCGGCACGTGTTCGCACCGGTCTGATCAAGCGCCTGCAATCGGCGACCTCCGAGATGAACACGGCGACACTGGCGGCCATGGTGGCCCGCCACGAGTGGTTCGGGCAGCTGGATCCGGAGTCCCGCTCCTGGATCGGTGTGCTCGCCCGGGCGGGCATCGACGGCTT
>JAUHXZ010000003.1 GCA_030426725.1 Actinomycetes bacterium | reverse complement strand
CGGTTGGTTGAGTTCACCGCGTCGGGGTTCTCGGGCCTGGCCGGTGCGTCGACCGCCGAGCTGGGCGACGACGCCGGCTGGAGTGTCGGTGACCGGCGAGGACTGCGCCTCGAGCGCCGACACCACCCCGCCGCACGCCCACTCGCCTCGGATGGTGGGGGGTGGGAGGTGTGGGACCTCGGCACCCGGATCGATCCCGCGCCTGTCGATGCGGTGGGGCTGGTGGTGGTGGCTGGATGCTCATCGCCGGGGGTCCGCCGTCTGGAGGCACTGCTCGACCAGCCCGGCTCGACAGCCCCGGTCCTCACGGTGATCACGGGGGTTCCCGGCCGGCGGCTGCCTCGCCCACTGCGCGGCGCGCTGGGGCCGCGGCTGCGGGCGGCCGCCTCGGAGGGGCGGCTTGTGCTGGTGCCGGAGTGCCCGGCTCTGCGGATCGCCGGGATCACAGGGGATCCGCTTCCCCGGCGGCTGCGCACCGCCGTCGAACCCATCGTCTCTTGGTTGGAGGACCTGTCATGAAGCACTTGTTGAACCCTGTCACCGCTGGACTCCTGCCGTTGGAGGGTCGGGGGAAGGTGTGTCCGGTGGCGCCGGAGGGGGCGCAGGCGTTGGTGGATCAGTTCCTGGGCTGGTTCAGCTGGGCGCTGGTGTGGATCGCGTTCCCGGCGGGGGTGCTGGCGGCGGTGGCGGCGATCATTCTCGGGAAGGTGTTCTCGATGCCGCACGTGTCGAAGGGCGGCCTGATCGGCGTGTTCGTGATCCTCGGCGCTGCGTTGCTGTATCTGGTGATTCCGGGGATCCTGGCCGGTTTCCTCGGCGACGGCTGCGTCGCCCGCTGATGAGCCACCGCCATGAGACCGGAACGCGCCTACCTCACCCTGCTGGCCGCCGTCGCGACCGTCGCCCTCCTACTCGCGGCCGGGCTGGGGTTCGCGATCTACTTCGCCACCCACGACCCGAACACCACCACCGCCGACACCAGCCCCCGAGCCGCGGAAGCCTCGCTGGGCGTGGGGGACGGGTTGCGTGATCGGATCGCGGCCGAGCCGATGCTGACCGTCACCGCGGCCGACGCGACCAGTGGCGTCCCGGCCCTGGGGGTGTTGCCGACGATCGAGGTTCCGACCCCGGACCGGATCGGGCCGGAGGGGGTTCCGACGGGCTACCCCCGGACACCGGAGGGCGCGGTGGGGCAGCTCGGCGAGATCGCAGTCTCCGTCCTCTCCGCGATGAGCCTCGACCATGCGCAGCAGGTCGAGGCCGCGTGGTCGGAGGCGCCTGGTTCGGGTGGGACGTGGCCGGTGCTCACGCTGATCCAGGACTTCCTGGCCGCCGGCCACTTGTCGGACGGCTTGCCGGGGTCGGCGTCGATGCTCGTCACCCCGGTCGCGGGGCAGGTGAAGGGCTCCGACGGCGACGACTGGCATGTCACGTGCGTGCTGGTGCGGATGACCTACACCTACCGCGACCAGGCCAGCCTGGCGTTCGGGCTGTGCGAGCGGATGACGTGGACCGGCGGGCGGTGGGTGATTGGGGCGGGGGAGCATCCGGTGCCGGCGCCGTCGACGTGGCCGGGCACCGACCTCGCTGTCGAGGCGGGCTGGCTCGTGTGGAAGGACGTGTGAGATGTGGGATGCGATCGGCCAGATGTTCAGCGATCTCGCGGCGGCGGGTGGGCAGATCTTCGTGGACGCCTGGGTCGCGATCTGCATGTCCGTCTGGTCGGCCGGGCTGTGGGTGATGCGTACGATCCTGCAGTTGGGGGATGTGTTCCTGATCCCCGGCCTCGCCCCGGAGGGTGACTCTTCCGGGCTCCGGCAGGTGTACGGGCTGACGTTGTGGGTCGGGTTGACGGTGGCGGTGGTGCTGCTGCTGGTCCAACTCATCGGCACCGTGATCCGCCGCGACGCCACCGGGCTCGGGGCCGCGATCTGGGGATCAATCAAGTTCCTGCTGGTGTGCAGCCTCTGGTACACCTACGGCGCCGCTCTTGTGACCGCCGTCGCCGGCCTCAACAAGGCGCTGCGCCTGCAGCTGCTCGGCACCGCCGACTTGGGGGAGTGGGAGCCGTCCGGGTTGGACTTCGCGGAGGGGGTGACCTCGGGGACGACGGCGACGGTGCTCCTGCTGCTCGGCCTGGTGTTGTGGCTTGCGTCGTTGGCGCATCTGGTGGTGATGCTGGGTCGGGCGGTGTCGTTGATCGTGATCGCGGCGACCGCGCCGATCGCCGCCGCCGGGCTGTTGTATCGGCCGTTCGAAGCGTGGTTTTGGAAGGCGTTTCGCTGGTTCCACGCCGCGGCGGTCGCGCCGTTGTTGATGACGTTGATGCTCGGTTTGGGGGTGCAGTTGGCGTCGGGGGTGGCGCTCGGGTTGGAGGATTCCGGCCAGGAGGCGGTGGCGTTGGCGTTGCCGGCGGTGGTGATGATCGCGATCGCCGCCCTGTCCCCGGTGGCCTTGTTCCGGATGCTCGCGTTCGTCGACCCCGGCACCACCTCGGGGGCGTCGTTCCGCGCCGGCCTGGCCGGCACCACCGGCGCCGCCGCAGGAGCCGGACAGGCAAGCACCGCCCTCACACGCGCCACCACCGGTGAGTCGGCGACGGCCAGCCGTGCCACAGCCGCCGAAACCTCCAGCCTCAGCAGCAGCGCCGCCGGCGCCAGCGGGGCCGCCGCGGGCGGCGCGGCCGGTAGCGGGGGAGCCGCAGCCGGTGGCGCGGGTGGTGCCTCAGCCGGTGGTACGGCGGCAGCGGGGGCCGGCGCGACCGGCCTCGCCGCGGCGGCAGGCCCGGTGGGCGTGGTGGCCGCCGGCGTGGTGCTTGGTGCGAAGGCGTTGGTGGACGGGTTCCAGCACGTCGGTGCCCGCGCCACGGGTCTGGTGTCGGACACGAACGCCGGCATGGGCGTCGGCGACCTGTCCTACCCGTACGACCCGGCCGGCGACATCACTCGCCGCGCCCCGGCCCAACCCCAGGCGGGGGCCGCGCAGGTCCAGACATCGACAAGCACGCGATCTGCCGCGGGTGGGCAGCCGCCGACCGCGGTCAGGGACGCAGAGGAGGGGCAGTCATGAGTATCAGGGTGTTCACCACCTACGGGGCGCCGAGGGCCGGGGTGATCTGGGGCCTGACCGTTCCGCAGCTGGTGTTCCTGTCAGTGGCGACGTTCCCTTCGTGGATCGCGATCAGCCACCAGCGCTGGCTCGCCGGCCTCGCCTGGGCCGGGGTGTGGGGGGTGCTGCTGTTCCTCACCGTCGTCCCCCTCGGCGGCCGCCCCGCCGTCGGATGGCTCACCGCCGCTGGGGCGTTCGCGACCGCCGGGCTCGGCGGCTGGCTCCACTACCGATCCCGGGCCGCCACCGGAACACTGCGCGACCTGGATCAGCTGGATATGCCCGGGTGCCTGGCGGGGGTGGAGGTCCTCGACGGGCCCCCCACCGGACTCGCGCAGCGCAGGGTGGCGATCGTCAAGCATTCCGCGGCTCGGACGTGGGCGGTGACGGCGCGGGTGGAGCATCCCGGTGTCGGCATGGCCCCGGACGCCACCCTCGACCGCTACGCCGCCGGGCTCACCGAACTCCTGGACGCCGCCGCGCGCGGGGAGTTGATCGATGAGATCCATCTCATGGTCCGCGCGACCCCGGACGATTGCACGGAGCGTGAGCTGTGGCTGCGGGCGAACATCGACCCGAACGCCCCGGCGACCAGTGTCGCCACCGAGATCGAGCATCTGCGCTGGTCCCAGGCCGGGATCCGCACCGAATCGTTCGTGACGATCGTCGTCCCCGACACCCGCCTCGCCCGCGAGGCCCGCCACACGGCCGGCAACCCACTCCACAGCCGGATGAATACGCTGATGACCCTGACGTCGGAGATCGGGCAGGTCCTGGCCGGGCCGATAGGCGCCAGCCGGGTGGAGTGGCTGACATCGCCGGAGTTGGCGGAGGTGGTGCGGCTCGGTTTCGCCCCCGGCGACCGCACGACACTGATCGACGCCGCCTCCGAGCCGGGAGCCATCGGACACGTGCCGTGGGCGTTGGCGGGGCCGAGTGAGGCGTTCACCACTGTTCGGCATTATGCGCATGATGCGTGGTGCACCGTCACCTCCACCGTCAAGCTACCTGAGCGCGGCGCATCGATGGGCGTGTGGGGGCCGGTGCTCGCGCCATCGGACCCGGTAGAGCGGCGCTCGGTCGCGGTGGTGTTCCCGATCGAGAAGCAGTCGGCCGCGGATAGGAAGGCGGCGCAGCAGGAGTTCGGCCAGTCACTGGGGCAAGGCTTGAAGGATCGGCTGGGGGTGAGGACGGGGGCGAAGGACCGTCAACGGCAGGCCCGCCTCGACCAGGCCGAAACCCAACTCGCCCTCGGCGCCGCCATGTCCCACCCGTACGCGCTGTGCGCCACCACCATCCCCAACACCGCCCCCGTCGCCGAGTACGGCCGCCGCCTGGACGCGGCGATCCGCCGCGGCGGCATGGCCCCCCAACGCCTCGACATGTCCCAAGACCTCGCCTTCACCACCGCCACCATCCCCCTCGGCATCTCCCTCCGGCGCCGGGACCACTGATCATGGGGCGCAGCATCGACCGACTCCTCGCCGATTTCGGCCACACCCTCCCCACCACACCCACCGAACCCCGACCCAAGGGCCAGCGGGTGTTCTCGTCGGCGCCGTCCTGGCGCGGGCAGCCGAAGAAGGGTGCCGGGTGGGTGGCGTCGCGGCCCCCGGTCAGGCGGTATCGGATGACGTCGGATCAGGCGGGGGTGTTCTGGCCGTTCCTCACCGGCACGCCGTTGCCGGTGTCGGGGGCGCCGATGGGCACCGACATGCTGTCCGGCGCCACGTTCTACGTCGATCCTCACGGCTGGGTGCTCGATGATGGGGTGCTGGTGACGAACCCGAACATCTTCGTGTTCGGGAAACCCGGCCGCGGGAAATCGGCATGGGTGAAGGCGTTCCTCAACCGCATGTTCGCGTTCGGCTACCAGGCCCTCATCCTCGGCGACCCCAAAGACGAATACGAACCCATGTGCCGCCACTTCGGCGTCGAACCCATCTCCATCGGCCCAGGGCAACCCGCGAGGCTCAACCCCCTCGACCCCGGACCCCTCGCCGCCGACTGGAGCAGCCTGTCGCGGGCGGAGGGGCAGCGGCGGGTGGGGATCATCCTCGGCCGACAGGTCCAACTGCTGACCTCGTTGATTTCGGCTCAGACGTTGGGCGACAGCAAGGTGCCGGTGGGGCCGACCGAGGCGCAGATCCTGCGGCGGGTCCTGGAGCACCTCACCCACGCCACCGCCGATGCTCGCGGGCTGCGGCCGATCGTGATCCCCGAGATCTGGCAGCACCTCCACTCACCCGACGACCAGCTCATCACCGACCTCAGATACTCAGATAGGGAGTCGTTTCTGCGGGACACGCGGCTGCTCCGCGACGCCGTCGCCCAACTCGTGTCTGGGCCGTTGGTGGGGATCTTCGACGCCCCCACCACCATCCGGATCGACTGGGACGCCCCCATCCAGTCCCTGTCACTCTCGCGCTTGATGGCGTTGGGGGATGATGCGATCGGGATGGCGCTGATGTGCCTCAACTCCTGGGGCACCGCCGCCCGCCAAACATCTCCCGAACGGCGCACGATCAACGTCCGCGACGAAGTCTGGCGCCAGCTACGCCTCGGCACCGGTGCCGTCGCCTCGTTCGATGCCGATCTGAGGTTGTCGCGGTCGAATGGGGATATTGAGATCGCGAACGCGCACAAGCCGTCGGACTACCTCGGCGCCGGGCATGCCGGTTCCCAGGCGCAGCAGATCGCCAAGGACCTGCTTCACCTCGCGGACACCCGGATTCTGTTCGGCCAGGATCCCGAGATCGCCGACGACCTCGAACACCTCCTCGACCTCGGCCCCACAGCCCGCGACGTCGTGACCGGGTGGGCCATGAACGGCAAAGGCCGAGCCCTGGCCTGCGTCGGACCCCGCCACTACAAGGTCGCCCTCACCCTCCACCCCGACCTCGAAGCACCGCTCACGGACACGAACCAGAACATCACGCGAAACATCCCCCGAAACGTCCCCCCCAACGTTCCCTCGAACGTTCCCTCCAAGGTTTCCCCTAGTCAGAGGCTGCTCAACGTTCCCGGGAACGTTCCTGGGAACGTTCCCCCCGAGGCGCGGCGATGATCCGCGCGCTGCTGGCGGTCGGTGCGATGTTGGTGTTGCCGGTGGCGCCGGTGATCGTGTTCGCCGGCGCGCTGGCCGGCCCCCAGAACCAGACCCAAGCCGTGGCGGCGACCTGCGCCGGCTGGGACGGCGACACCCCACCCACCATCCAGCTCGATGCCGGGCAGCTGGACAGTGCAGCCACGATCTATGCGGTCGCCCTGGACACCGGCGCCGGGGCTGCCGGGGCGATCGTCGGTATCGCGGCCGCCATGACCGAATCCGCCCTCGGCGCCAACCCTGCCGCGGCGACGCCTAATGAGGATGGGGATGTCGGGTTGTTCCAGCAACGTTCCCTGGTCGGCTGGTACGCCGACGGCACCACCCAAACCGAAAACCTCACGATTCTGGCCGACGACCGGTACCAGGCGCGCGGGTTCTTCACCGGCCACACCACCCTCGACGGCTGGCACATCCCCGGACTCCTCGACATCGATCGCTGGCAGCAGATGACCGTCGCCCAGGCCGCGCAGGCCGTGCAGGTCTCCGCCTACCCGGACGCCTACAGCCGGCATGAGGCCCTCGCCCGCACACTGGTCGGGCTGTTCGCGGGGAATCCTGGTGGGTTGGCGAATTGCGGCACCCTCACCCCGGATCTGGACTGCCCGGCGACAGGTCTGCAGGCGGAGCAGGGCCTCACTCCCGACGCCGTCCGCGTGCTGCGCTGCATCCACCAGATCTGGCCCCAGATCAGCACCCTCTACGGACTCCGCCCAGGCGATCCGCGCGACCACGGCACCGGCCGCGCCATCGACGCCATGATCCCCGCTTACAGCACGCAGACGGGTATCGCGCTGGGGGAGGAGATCGCCGAGTGGGCCCGCAGCAATGCGGCCGGTCTCGGGGTCACGTACGTCATCTGGCGCGAGCACCTGTGGTCCGTCGCCCGCGCGGACGAGGGCTGGCGCCGCTGCGGCGTCGACGCGTCCTGCTACACCGGCGACGACCCGTCCGCCGCGCACCTCGACCACGTCCACATCTCCGTCCACGGTGACCAGGGAACCGGCATCCCCGGGGCCGTCGACACCAGCAAGACGGTGTTGCCGATCGAGTCGTATGTGGTGACGGCGACGTTCGGGGACTTCGGGGCCCGCTGGACGGCCAGCCACACCGGCCTCGACTTCGCCGCCCCCGCCGGCACGACGATCCGGGCCGTCACCGACGCCACCATCACCAGCATCACCCACGCCGGCCCGTACGGGAACCTCACCCAGGCCACCACCGCCGATGGGACCGTCATCTACTACGCCCACCAATCGTCGATCGACGTGACCGTGGGGGAGCACGTCTCGGCCGGCATGGTGATCGGGACGGTGGGGGCCTCGGGGAACGCGACCGGGCCTCACCTCCACCTCGAGATCCGCATCAACGGAACCCCGGTCGATCCGCAGCAGTGGTTCGCGTCCAGGGGCGTCACCCCATGACTTGGCGACCGGTGGTCACGGCGGTCTGCGCGGTGCTGGTCGCCTCTGCCGCCGCTGGCTGCAGATCCTCAGCCGAGAGTGCCCCGTCGACCGCTCAGTCGGTGGCGTCGGCCAGGCCCTTCACCGGCTCCGCATCGGTGGGCGCGCCGGAGGAGGTCATCGGCGACGACGAGCAACCCCCCGCGATCGCCTCGAGCCCCGGCCACGCGGGTGCGCCCGACGGCGACGTCACAGCCGCTGCCCCGGCGGCCACCCAGGTCGTGGCCGGTTGGCTCACCGCGGATCAGACCAGCCGACGCGATCAACTATCCGGGGTGGCCGCCGAGGCGTTGATCGACGCGTTCGACGACCCCCGCTACACACCGCTCGCCGCCGCTCCGGCTGGCCCGGTGCACGTTGTGGTCGCGGAGCCGTTGCGGATCGTCACCCGGCACCGTCTCGACACCGGGCAGGCCGTGGATGTCACCCTCATTCCCGAACCCACCGCGCTCCATGGCTGGATCGCTGTGGCGATCACGGAAGTCTGATCCTCCACAGCCTGGTCCGGCTGGGGTTCCACAAGGTATGAGCTCACAACAGCATCAGGACAGTTACGCCTGGACCTGGGAACCCGCCGCCGCCACCCTGCTCGGCATGGCGGTCGTGGCGCTGCTCTCTGCGCAGGCGGGACGCTCCCTCGCCCTCCTGCTCGCCGGCAGTGGATGGCACTGGCCAGCCACGTCTCAACTCATCGGCAGCACCGGGGGCATTCTCACCGGCGACCTCGGCGCCGGACTCGACTACGTCGACCCCTCTGGCGGCAGCGCAGTGGTGGCACAGGTCCTGGCCGTCGTTATCTTCACCTCCGCCCTGCTCGCCGCCCTCATCCCCACGGCGCGGTGGGCCGCGACGCGCCGATACCGGGGCATGGCCTCGACCGTGCAGGCCCACCAACTCCTCGGCATCGGACACCTGCGGACGATCCGGGCTGTTGTTCGCCCCGACCTCTACCGAAAGGAACCACGATGAACCTGCTGCTCCGAAGCTCGGGCCGTCGTGTCGGGTTTGATCCGACGCAGGTCGGTTGGCGGATCGGCACCAGCAAGGTGCCGGCGGGTGTGGGGTTGTGGCAGCCGTGGGACCGCACCGCGGGAACCATCGGCCCGCAGGGCTCCGGGAAGACCCTCGACATCCTCACTCCCGCCCTCCTGCAGGCGCCCGGCGCCGCGCTGGTCACCCTCACCAAAGCCGACGACCTGCTCCTGACGTTGACCGCGCGGCAGGCTCGGGGGCCGGTGGCGGTGCTGGATCCGTTCGGCGCGGCCCCCGGGCTGCCGGAGTTGATCTGGGATCCCGTCGACGGGTGCGTCGACGCCACGGTGGCGGAGAAGCGCGCCAAGGCGTTCTGCGCCGGAACCATCCAGGGCGGCGATGACAACACGTCCGCGGCCCGGTTCTACGCCGCCGAGGCCGCGAAAGTCATCCAGTGCTATCTCCACGCCGCCGCCCTGGCCGGCTATACCCTCCACCACGTTCTCGAATGGGCAGCGAACCCCCGCACCGCGACCCTGCCCGCGGAGATCCTTCGCGTCCACCCGATGGCCGAACCCAACTGGGCCGGCCTCCTCGCGGGCGCGGTCAACAACCCGGACGACCGCACCGCCGGCAACACCAAATCCACCGTCGACCAGGCCCTCGCGCTGTTCGCCACCCGCGACCGCCGCAACCGCTGCATCCCCACGAAGAACCGGCCGGCAGTCGACATCGCCGACCTGATCCGCCGCAACGGCACCGTCTACCTCCTCGGCCGAGAAGACCCCTACGTGTCCGCCGCACCGTTGATGACCGCCGTCGCCGAACACGTCCTCGACACCGCATTGCGCCTCGCCAATGAGAGTGGCTTCGGTCGGTTGTGTCCGCCGATGCTGGCCTGCCTCGACGAGCTGCCGTCGACGGCGCCGCTGCCGACACTGGCGACCCGGATGGCGAACGAGCGCGCGTTGGGGATCTCGTTCATCTGGGCCTCGCAGACGTGGCGGCAACTCGTCAGGGTGATGGGGGAGCAGCAGGCCCGCGCCGTCAAGGACCTCACCAACAGCCTGATCATCTTCGGCGGCTCCAAAGACACCACCTTCAACCGCGAGATCAGCGACCTCCTCGGCACCCGACGCGTCACCCGCCGCAACCACCAACACGGCCCCCGCGGATCCGTCTCGACGCACGGGGAGGACACCCCGGTCATCCGGCCCGAAGAGCTCCGCGAGCTCCCCGCCCGCACCGCCCTCGTGGTGGCCGAGAACGGCAAACCCATCATCGCCACCCTCCACCGGGCCATCGACGGGAAACCCGGCCGACAACTCCTCACCCAGCAAGCGGAGGCACGCGAACAGATCACCCCTGCAGTGGGGGCAGGGGCCGGGGTGGGCGTGGTCGAGCAGACCGCGCTCGCGCACGCCACCGCCCGCAACCTCGGCCTCACCAACTAGCCACAGGAAGGAGCACCCCGATGGATGAGTTGCTGACATCGTTCCCGGAACCCTCCGAGCGGATGCAGAGCTCCGTGTGGAAGCTCGAGCGGATCGCCCGCGGCGGAGACGACGCCGACCGGATCCGCAAGACCGGGGAGATCCTGCCCCGGTTCTGGGACCCCACTACCATCGCCGACCCCCGCCTCAGATGGGAAGTCTGGATGTGGCTCGACCAGTTCGTCATCTGGCTCAACACGCAGCATGCCTGGTTCGGCCACGACCTCACCCCGGCCTGCTGGCCAGAACACCCACCCCTCACCAGGTACCTCGCCGCCCTGGCCGCGCAGCGATTCATCGCCGGCCAGGCAACAGGGCCGGCGCCGCTGGCCGAGTGGCACCGCTACGACCTCCCCACCTACCTCGACCACACACGGGAGCAACGCGCCGCCTGCGCCGAGAAACACCAGCCCTGGCCCGCACGCGCCGCCCACCGACGACACATCGAACGCGCTGCTGCCGCCAACCGGCTCCGTGCCTTCCGGCGCGACCTCGATGGGGCGTAGAGAGGACCAGCGCTCACCGCATGAGCGGATCGTGGAGGACAAGCTCGTCGCGCCCGGTGCGCGAGGGACATGAGAGGGTGCTGAAATCCCCAAGGCTGACCCTCGATCCCACGAGTTCGCGACGTTGGTGAAGCAATCGCGCGCCGGAGGACAGCCGACTGAATCCCTGAGGAATGTTAGAGGCCGCCACTAGATTGCCCCCATGATCTCACCCTCAACGTGCGCTCTGCTGGCTCAAGTCGTGCCTGTGTTCCTCTTGGTCTTCGCGGTCCGCAACGGACAGCTCGTCCAGAGCATCCGCCGCGAGACACTCCCATCGGGTTGGATGGGTGGCGGCACTGGCTCTCCCGCCTACGCTCCAACCGCTTCGCCTGGGTGTTGGTAACCGGCTACTTCTTGTTCATGGACGCGGGGCTCATCGCAGCCAGTGACGGGACTTGGCCGATGTCTAGCTTCGCCGGCTGGCTCGCCCTTGCCGTACTCCTGCTCCATGCCGCGATCGAGTTGTGGTCGCACGTGCTTCCCGATGAAACACAGACCCACGATCTGCCCGCGGAGGAGCCGCGCTGAGCGTGGAATCTGAGCGCACTACTTCAGATGCTTGCGGATGATCCTGTCTACCGAAGTGAATGATCCGTGGGGCAGCCAGCGCAGCCCTTTCCCGCCCGGTACATTTCCAGAAGCGAACGTCATTCCGGGGATGGAGGATTGTGATGAGCCAAGGTGGTGACGCCAGCCTTGATGTCCGTCCCACTCCGAGTGTCATGCAGCACGCCATCAGGCTGCTGGTCCTCCTCGACGGGTGCGGGGAACCGCTCGTGCAGGGTGACCCCGAGGGGTGCGTCGCGGTCATCAGGGCAGAACTCCGGCTGCAGGCGCTGGACTTCTGGCTGAGGAACCCCGACTACCTCGCCGGTGAACTTCTTTCGATGGTCGAGGCCGATGGGCTCCCCGCTGCCGAGTACCTTCCGGTCATCGGGGACCTACTCGAAAGCCCCGAACCGGACTTGCATTGGTATCCGATGCCCAGGTGGCACCACGGCGCGTACGAGGCTATCGACGACGCATTCTCGGTGCTGTCCGCATACGGCCTTGCGCAGGTACGCCGCAAGGGCGGCATTCGGAAGACAGCCCGGAGCCAATTCTTCCTGACCGAAGCGGGCCGTGTCGCCGTCGAAGGACTGAGGACCGAGAAAGTCCTATCCTGGTACACCGACCAAGTCAAGCTGGTAGCCCTTGTTGCGGGCTCAGACGTGGGTAGCAAGTTGAAGCAGCGCCAGTACGAGCAGGCCGAGTACGCGCGCACCAAGCTCGGCACGAAGATCGCACCCATCCACGCTGTTGTCCAAGAACGCCTCGACGCAGTGACGACCCAGATTGACAGCGCAGATGGCGCGGAAAGAGCATCATGACGATCCTTGGCGAAGCTGTCCTTGCTGAATTGCAGCGCCGAGGCGTTGAGATGGAGCGTGCGCGGGTCGAGAAGATCCTGCTTGACGCGCGCGTGTCTTCTACCGCGTCGCGAGGTGTTCCAGCCAGATTGCGTATCCGCCGTGTCCACGTCACCGGCACCAAGTGCTACTCTGAAACGCCGGGCGAGAAGACCGCACCAACCGCGATGAAGATCGCGCCCATCCTGCTCGACTGGACACCAGGCGACGGTGTGAACGGAGTCGGCAGCGAGGCCAACCTGCGCGGAAAGTCCTCGGTGCTGCACCTGACGATGTGGGCGCTGACCGGACGCAGCCATCTCCAAGCTGACGTCGCCTCCTGGGTCGACCACGTCAGCGCCGAATTTCACGTCGACGACGTCCCGTTGTACGTCGAGTTCGACGTCACCAACGGCACGCCGGCTGGAAAGGTGGAGCAGCAACTACCTTCCGGCGGCCGAACCGTCCTCGGGATGTTCGCCGGGGAGGCCGAGTTCGAGTCCGTCATGGGGTCGGTAATGCTCGAGCGGCTCCGGCTAGACGTGATCTCGGTGTTCTCCAAAGGTGTGGAGACCGAGCACACCTGGCCGTCATACGCCGCGGCGCTGACGGTGCACGCCGACAAGCTCGACCCCATCGTCGGCAACGAAAACACGCTGAAGACCCGCATCCTGCAGATGTTCATTGGTACCAGTTGGGCGGCGGTCGACGCGCAGGTCGCGACTGCGCTGAACTCCCTGACCTTCGAGCAGGACGAGCGCAAAGCTCAGCACCAAGCAGCGGCGTCAGTAACAGCCGTCGCCCTGGAGAATGCAGAGGACCGCGTCGCGGCCGCTAAGGACATCCTGGATGCGTTCGACCCGAACGAGCCCGATGTCGACACCGTGTTCGCGCTCGCGTCCAGGGCTTCGGAGCTTGCCAGGGAGGCACACAATCTGGATCTGCAGCTCATGGCCGCCGACGCCTCAGCCTCCGAAGTCCGAGCCCACCTCCGGGCCGAGGAAGCTCGTCGGCAGGCCGCCGTCGAGGACGCCGTCGCGCGGCGCCTGTTCAACGGGATGACGCCGACTGTATGTCCGCGGTGCTCGAGCGAGGTCAACGCCGAACGGTACGCCGCCGAGCGGACAAAGCACGAGTGCTCTCTGTGTCTTCATGAGCTCGACCTGGACGCGCATCTGGAATCCATCGAACCTCAGGCCGGTGGGTCGGGAACTGACGATGCGACCCAGACGGGGGAGGACTCCGAGGCTGAGGAGGTCGCAGACCCGCTTGAGGCCTTGCGAGCAGCGGTCGCCGACGTTGAGCAAGGCGTCGCGGGTCTCCGGGAGAAGCACCAGTCCGCAGAGGCGCAGCGGAGGGAAGCCGAACGGGCGGCAGTGAGAGCCCGGGAGAAGCTCGATTCCGCCCGCGCGCGCCTGAAAGCCGAGCTCGAGATGGCCCGGGCCCAAGGCGCGCTCGACACGCTCCGGGCTGCTGTCACGGGCCGGCCGGTCGCCCCCGTCGACGACGGAGAACTCACCGTGTTGCGAGTGGCGTCGGACCTGACCAAGAAGTGGGTCAAGGACGACCAGGACCCGCTGCTGGAGTCGGTGTCAGACGGGATCGCCGCACTCGCTCGACGTTTCGGGTCGACCAACATCACTTCGGTCAAGCTCAAGGGCAACGGCAACATGGATGTCCTCAAGGGCGGGGTGAACACGACATACAGCGGCCTGACAAACGGTGAGAAGCTGCGCATCAAGCTCGCGGCCGTCATCGCGCTCATCGAGATGGGGCATCGCGACGGCGTAGGTCGCCATCCGGGCATGCTTTTCGTCGACTCGCCCGCCGCCGAGGAGATCCCCGAAACAGACCTGAGGGTGATGCTGGACGCCATGGCCGCGGTCGCCGAGCAAACCGATCTGCAGATCGTCGTGGCCACCACCCATGGGCCGATGCTCAGCGCCATCCTCCCGAAGGGCAACCTGCTCGTCGCCACTGGGGCTGACTTCGTATGGTGAGCCGAACATCTGCCCGTTTGTCGGCGCGGACGACCACGTGGGCCCCGAGAACAGTACACACCACCGCGAACATGTCGATGAGGAGGCGCAGTGCCAGATCGGCTTGATCGAGAAGCCATTCTCACTTCGCTCCGGGCTGCCTTCACCGGTCCTGAGCCTGCCGCCGACCTGCTCGAGCAGATTGGTGGATGGGATGCGGTTCAGACTGTCGCCCCCGCGCTTGTCGACGACCCACTTCTGTTGCCCGTGGCCGCTCTAGTCGCCCGAGACGCCTCCCTCACGGCAGAGGCCGGCGACAATCTCAAGACACTCAGGCCTGCCGCCATCGCTGTCGCTGGCGCCGTCCTCGACACGGCCGACCCGGGCATGTTCGCCTCCGGCGTAGATCTGTTCTGCAGCGACGCCGTCCTATCTGGGGTCGCCGGGGAACAGGTGGCTTCCCGCTGCTTGTCTTTGGCGACACCTCCCACTGCTGACACGAACGGACTCGCCGAGGCGTCCGTTGTTCGCCGTGCTGTCGCCCTTGAAGGAGCAGCCCGCCTTGCGGTCAGCGGTCGAGGCTCGAAGAACAAGCTGCTCGGGCTCTTGGAGGACGTCATTGAGCCGCAACCTCGCAGATATGCTCAGGCTGTTACCCGGACGGTAGCGATGGTGTTCGACCACTGGACGCCCGACGACGAGGTGGCCGACGTCATCGACGTCCTAACCGGCGTCACCTCCCCCAACCACAATCAAGCGCCGGCGGCTGAGGTGCTCACGCGTAACGAGGAGTTCCATAAAGATGCGGCGCCAGACGCAGAATGGACTCTCGCCAACATCGCCATATCCAAAGCGCTGCGGCGCACGACGCTGACGGACATCTGCGCGCTACTCGAAACGGCGGTGGAGCACCTGGAGACCGTCGTCGCGCTCGACGACCGCGATGATGCCGAGCTCTTGCACGCGGCGGTCGTGCTACTGCGGAAACTACTGATATCCCTGCCGACCGCGGAGGGCCCCAACGACGCCGTGACGTGGGACATAGAGCTCGCGGACGCGCAAGCGCTCGCAGCCCGCGCAAGGGCATTCTCCCTCAACCGGCATGGGCTGAATCACTGGAGCGGTGACCGGAAGGTAGCCGTCCTTCAAGGCTGGAGCAGGCTCGCGGATGACCTCGCATTCCTTGGCGACCAGCTGACCCGCGACAGCATCTACGCAGCATCGGTCGTGCTGGACGACATCACCTCCATCTACTCCGCCTCCCGGGCCTACGAGCTCACCCTTGGAGCCCACGGAGC
Organism: Actinomycetes bacterium; assembly: GCA_030426725.1. Classification (GTDB taxonomy): domain Bacteria; phylum Actinomycetota; class Actinomycetes; order Propionibacteriales; family Propionibacteriaceae; genus Arachnia. Next base: position 62,946 of record JAUHXZ010000003.1, on the reverse strand, counting down.
CCAGAACGTCGTAGCGGTCATCCGTCCCGCGATTGCCAGCGGGTTCGCGGCACGAGCCGGACTTCTACGACACCTCGCCGACCACGCGGAGATGCTCAAGAACCGGATCGCTGACCATGAGGACACCCTTCAGGCCGACAACCTGCGGGAGCGCTTGACGACCGCGGAACGGGTCCTGGATGCAGCTCGATCAAGCTTCGCTACGCCGCCGGAGGCGCCGGGAAAATCGCGTGAGCAGGCGGTGGACCTTCCGCCCCTGCTGGCCGACCTTCTCGGCCCCACCCCCGCAATAGCGGAAGCGCTCGGAAGCTCGCCCCAAGAAGAGCTCGGGCGCCTCGCTGCCGCTGTCGCCGACCTGCAGGCCGCAACCGATCTCGATCCCGACCTGGTCGTCACAGCGACCCGGAAGCGGATACTCGCAGCCCTGGCGAGCGCCGAGGACTTCCGCGATGAGGTCGTACCCGCCGTGACCTCCGTGCTCGACCAACTCGTGAAGTTTGTCAGGCAGCGGCTGAACTCACAAGAGTCATGGAAGCCCTACCAATTCGACCCCAACGCGAATGAACACGACCTGCACGTCGACTTGTACGAGTGGTTGTGCCAAGGCCAGTTCGGCAGCTTCACGAACGTCGAGGTCCAGGAGGTCGGGGCCGGCCGGGTCGACATCCAAATCCAGTTTTCCGGTTTCCACCTCTACTTGGAGCTCAAGGCCGACAACACAGCGGTACCAGTCAAGGCCAAGGCGGCATACATAAAACAGACCGTTTCACACCAGACTTCCGACGTGCGAATCGGATTCCTTGTTGTGCTGCGGATGACTCCACCGAAGGATAAGTCACCCTCTCAGCACCTATCCGAGTACGTGTCACATACAACTGTTCCGATAGAGGGCAGTTCGGTTAGGAGGCACGTCGTGATGCTGGAGATTCCGGGGAATCAGACAAAGCCCTCGAGCGTACGCTGACAGTGTGAGCCTCATCCCCAGATCGAAGTACCCGGGAAGCCCAACGCCAAGTATTCGCCGGCGTCCTCGCTTCTGGTATCTGATGGAGTTCGTGTTGCCCGACACCACCGCCCTGACTTCTGAACGGCTGATCAGTCCTGGGCGAAGTAGCGCGGCCAGTCACCACTTGTGAACGTCCACACATCGACCGCGAGTTCTGGGCCTGCCTGCCGGCCACTTGAGCCATGAGGCGCCCTGGTGCCGAGGGGGGAACGGTGGCCGAGGATGATTCGCTCAGGGTTTGGTGATTCGGTCGCCGGAGACCCAGTCGATGATGAGCCGGTTCTCTTCGACGCGGACCACGAGCCCTTGCCACTGACCGCTGGCGGACTTGCGGCGATCGATCACGAGTCCGGGGCATGAACCGTCGAGGAGCACGTGTCGCACCTCGGCGTCGGGCGATGTCCGGGTCTGCCTGGTCCGTTCCTCGAGGGAGCCGAACTGCGAGCGCTTCGTGGTCATGCGCCCGAAGATATGAGGCGCCACTGACACCCCCGGCCGAGGAGCGGCTCGAAGGCCCAGGGGCTTTCGACGATCCTGTCCGGATCGGGTTGCGTGGGAGCGCCTGCCGTGGGTCTTGGGGGAGCCCCACGGCAGGCGATGAGGCCTCACTGTAGGGGTGTTCGGAGTCACCTGCCGGCTGATCCTGGGCAGTCCCGCCTGCCTGGCGCGTCGGCGGCGGGCGCCCTCGGCATTGAGGGAGAGGCGAGTCTGGAAGGGGCTGGGCGCCTATCGTGGCGGTCCCCAGGTGGGGCGTGTCTGTCGGGGCTGCAGAGTTTCGGGGTAGCGACGGCGGTGGTTCTGGTTGAGCAGCGCGTTCAGGTGCCCCGGCCGGTCGATGGACTGCTGTTCCTGGCGGCGGCGAGCGGTGCGGGTCTGTTCGCGGGCTTGTTCGGCGGCGCGGCGTGGGTCGAGGGTCCAGGCCTTGATGCGTTCGAGCAGGTGGGGCTGCTGGTCGGAGGTGAGGGCTGGGTTGTTCCAGTGCTGAGAGGGGCGGGCGGCGATGATCTCCGCGATCTCCAGCCCGGTGTCGGCGGTGAGGCTGGCGGCGCGTTCTTGGATCATGTGGTCGGCTTGCGGGGGCGCCGAGTCGAGGAGCTCGCGCAGACCACTCTCGCCGTGGTCGTGGAGGTGGGAGGCGGGATCGTTACCGTCGGGGAGGTGGACGCGGCCGGGGTCGTGGCGGTGTTGCGCGAGTAGCCAGTAGGCGTGTTCTGCCGCGGTGTTCCCGGCGGGATCATTGTCGGTGCCGATCAGCGCCGTCGGCCAGCCGCGGAGCAGGAGGGTCTGTTCGGGGGTCAGGGCGGTGCCGAGGGGTGCAACGCCCACATACCGGTTTCGCCCGGCGAGGGTGATGGCGATGGCGTCGAGCGGGCCTTCGACGATGACCGGCACCGCATCCGGGTTTCCGGGGAGCAGGTGGTGGCCGTAGAGGATGTCTCGTTTGGCGAAGAGGGCGGTGGTGGGACTGTTGAGGTACTTCGGGCCGTGCTGGTCGTCGGCGTCGGGGTGACGTCGTCCGACGAATCCGACCACCGTCTGGTTGTGGACGATCGGCAGGATGGCGCGGTCGCGGAACCGGTCGATCAACGCGCCTCGGCGAGTCATGCTGGCGACGCCGGCGGCGATCATCTCCTGGTCGGTGAAGCCCTGGCGGTGGAGGGCTGTGGTGAGGTGGGTCCAGCCGGCTGGTGCGTGTCCGATCCGGAATCGGGGGTCCCCGGCCAGGTCTTGGCCGAGGCGTTCGGCCAGGTAGGTCCGGGTCCAGCTTCCGGCGAGGTGCTGCTCGTAGAAGCGGGTGGTGGCTTCGGTGATCTGGGCGAGGCGCTCGGGTGTGTGGGGTTCGTCGTCCCAGCGGTCGGCGGCGGCGAATGCCTGGTCGAGTTCGAGGCTGGTGAAGTCGGGGTCGGTGCGGTCCCGGAGCCTTGCGGCGGCTTCGAGTGCGGCGGTGTGGTCGTTCCAGTCCATCAGGTGGATGTCGTCGGGCGGGAGCTCGTCGGGATGCGGCGGCTCCTCGACATCTTCGCGAGTGTCTGCCTCGTTGAGTTGGTGGGCGTGCCAGAGGATGGCCTGGCACCGGTCGTCGAACCCTGACAGGTCGGGGACCTCGGTGACGAGCTGGCCGATGAGGAGCCCGGTGGTGAGGCCGCGGTGGATCTCTGCGGCCAGCGCTGGCCACCAGGGGCTGGCTTCGAGCTCGGCCGCGACCTGGGGGTCGACATGTCCGGCCAGCGTCAGCGGCTGCAGGTCCGCGTCCGAAGAGGCTTCTCCTGTGAGGTGTCGGGTGAGGCGCCACCAGAGTGCGGCGGCGGGTTGTTCGGAGGGGAGGGGTGCGTTGGTGGCGGCGTCGGCGAGGTGTTCGGTGATGGGGACGCCGGCGCGGTGGAGGGCTGCGAGGCGGTGGGCCAGGATCGGCGCGTACGGATCCGAGGGGATGTCGTCGCGGATGGTTTCCAGGAGCCCGAGCCACACGGTGACGGGTTCGACGGGGCGCAGCCGGTCGAGGAGTTGCTGCTGCCAAGCGTGGGGAAGGGCGCCGAGTTGGGTGGGGCCGGTGGGGCGCCGGTCGGCGGGGTCGACCTGCCACGCGGCCCGCCAGACTTCGACGTCCCCGATCAACTGCGGGGTGAGGGCCTGCCCGGGCAGCGCCCACCCGGGCACGGCGCCATCGCCAACCGCTGCGCGGACCTCATCCGCGAACACTCGAACCTGGTTGGCCCGGGCAGCCAGGTAGGGGCACCACGTCTGGTTGTCGGCGATTGAGGCGGGGATTGCGGGGAGCCATGGCAGTGGGCCCGAGGTGGTGGTTTGGGGGAGTCGCCAGGTGAGGACGGCGGCGGGATCGGCAGCGGTGTCCAGCTCCCGCGCCTCGGTGATGTGGCGGAGCAGGTCGAGGGGCGAGACGTCGATGCTGGTGGCGGTGTGGAGGAGGTGGGCCCGGAGGGTTGGCCAGGCGGGGCAGGCGGTGAGCTCGGACACGACCAGGTCGGCGCCCTCGTCCAGTGCGTGGACTGCGTCGGGGTTGGTGTGTTCGATGGCGACGGTGAGGGCGTCGGTGTAGCGGGCGACCGCGACACCGAGCCGGGTGTGCGGGTCGGTGGACTGGGCGGTGTCGGTGGTGACGGAGCGGGCTGCCCCGTCGCGGGCGAGGATCGTGTCGAGGACGTCGATGGCGGTGACGGGTCGCAGGGTTCGGGGGTCGATCGCGGCACTCTCGGTGGTGTCGCCGACGACCTGAATGTAGGCGTGGTTCGCGTGGCGTCCTCGGGTGAGGGCGACGTAGGCCTGCTGTCTGGTCTCCTGGCCGGTGAGGATGGTGTGGGTGGCGTCGACAGTGATCCCCTGGGCGGCATGGACGGTGACCGCATAGCCGAGTTCCACGTTGTCGCGGACGTAGTCGGCAGGCAGGGTCACGTGCAGTCCGCTGGTGGTGTGAACCGCGCTGATGGCGCCGGTGGGGGTGACCGTGGTGATGGTCCAGCGGTCGCCGTTCTTGACCCAGTCGGTGGCGGAGATGGGGAGGCGGCGGTCGTTGAGGCGGGTGATGATCACGTCTCCTGCGGAGGCCTGGTTCCCATCCACGAGAGCCACCGCCGGCCCCTCCATGGCCGCGGGGTTGTTGTGGAGGCGGTGTTGGCGGGCCCATCGGTTGAGGGTGGTGACCTGGTCGCGGGTTCCGGCCAGCATCAAACTGTCGAGACCGGCTTTGGTGTCGGTGATCCAGGCGTGGAGTGCCCCTGTGAGGATGGTCTCGTCGGTTCCGGCATGGAGCCTGTCGTGGTCGAGGTAGTAGCCCAGCGCCTCGGGTCGGCCGTCGCGCAAGGCTAGGGATGCGGCGGCTTCGGCGGGATCTCGGAAGCGCATGATCTGGTTCAACTGGACCGCGCCATAGCTGTTGGTGATGTCGCGGAGGATGCCGCCGGCGCCGATCGCTGCGAGCTGCTGATCGTCCCCGATCAACCGCACCGACCCGCCACGGCTCAGTGTGTAGCCGATGATGTGGGCGAGGGTGGGGGTGTCGGCCATGCCGGCCTCGTCGACGATCACCAACGACCCCGGGCCGACGAGCCTGTCGGCGTCGTTCGGCTGGTGGGTGAGGTCCCAGGCGAGTTTCGCCATCGTGGTGGCGTGGCCTGTCTGGTCCGCGAGCTGCCTGGCCGCGACAGCCGATGGGGCGAGCCCGACCACATTCCCGCCGCCCTCGCGCCAGGCGTCGGCGAGGACCGCCAGAGCGGTGGTCTTCCCCGTTCCGGCGGCGGCGAGGGCGAGCTGGACACGTCGCCCGGAGGTGGCAAGTTGGCGCACGAGCTGGACCTGCCCGGCGTTCAACTCGACCCCGTTGGCCGTCGACCCCAGCAGCGCCAGCGACACGTCCTCCTCCGTGACGCGACGCCCGTCCGTCAGAGCCGCGGCGTTCATGATCTGCTGCTCCGCGTCGAGGACGGTGGTGGAGGTGTAGCGGCGGGTGCCGACCGTCTCGTACATGGATTCGCCGGTGGTGCGGCGGAGTTCTGGGGGTTCCTGGATGGGGTCGGTCCAGGTGTCGACCGGCACACACCGCTGGGTGGCTGCATCGACGAGTTGCTCGGTGAGGGCGGCCATCTGGTCGGGGGTGGTGGCGTGTTCGCGGGCTCGCCTTGAGGCTTCGGCGTGGAGGTGCCACATGGTCCAAGAAGCACGGTGCAGACCCATGGTGTCGACGATCTGATCCGCCGTCCGCACCACCCACTCCGGCCCCACATCCGATCGCCGCACACGACCGGCGGCCTGGACGGCGCGCAGCATTCGGGTGATGCCGTGGGGGCCGAGAACTGTCTCCGCCTGGGTCTGCCAGGTGGTGCGCTGTTCGTCGATGGTGCGGGGCTCGTGCTTCGCCTCCCGTGTTTCCAGGGTGGCCTGCTGCGCCAGTTTCAACGCCTCCACCGGCGTCGGCGGACGGCCATGATCCGACTGAAACTTCACCGCGAGGTCGGCTTCGCGGGCCACGATCAACGCCCGCCTCGTGGACCACGCTTCCCGCAACACTGCCGGTACGCCGGCGATCTCGCGGATTCCCCGCTTGCTGGGATCCCGGTGCGGCTCCTCCTCGAAGCGGACCCCGAGTCGTTGGACGAGGTGGGCTTCGAGGCTTGAGTTGTACACCTCCGAGACGCTCGTCAGACCGGCGTAGAGGGGTCGGCCGTCGATCGCGAGCCAGGCACCGTCGAGGGTCTGGACCTTGTTCGCGATCGCCACATGCGTGTGCAGATCCGGATCCCCCGCCCGCGAATCCCGATGCGTGAACGCGGTCCCGACCAGGCCGGTGACCTCCACCTGCCTCACCCCGTTCGCACCCCGCCGCGAGAACAGGACCTGCCGCTCGATGTAGGCCAGGGCCTCGGCGACCGCGGCGTTGTGGCACTCCTCGATTGCGGCCGAAACGGGCCTGGGGGCGACGGCCCAGAGGGTGGAGACGGACTTGACGGGGGAGAAGGTGACGTCGAATCCGGCACATGCCGTGTTCGGATTCCGCGACAGTCGGGCCACTTCCGACGACAACTCCACACCGATCGGTGCCCGCCCCACACGCGCCTGGAACGAAGCGGTGGCGAGCTGGTTGCGGATCTCGGCCCGCACATCCACCGGCACCTCATCACCGGCGGCGAGACCGTGCTCTGCCGCCCAGATTGCGCAGCGTTCGGTGACCTGTTCCTGGAAGCGGGTGGCGTCGCGGTAGATCTTGAACGGTGCCCCCAGCCGCACCGCGGCGCGGATCTCTGCCCGGGTCGAGCCGTGGGGGAGTGCGGCGAGGCGGGCCTCAGCGTTCGGATGGTCACCGATCCCGAACAAGGACAGCATCTGCTTCTCATCCACCGGACTCTCCGCCGTCATGTCGAGTCCGGTCAGGCCGGAGCCGACCCAGCGGCCCGGGGTTTCGCCCTTCTCCGAGTAGTACGAGGTGAGGGTGGTGTGGCCCTTCTCGGTCGAGTCCATGGCAGCCACCTGCCGGGTCAGGTAGTCATACCCCGACCCCGCAGTCAGCTTCCGCATCGACGCCGTCACACCTACTAGAACCCCAGCCGGACGGGCCTGTAGCGGAAACGAATCTGACGGGATAATTCCTACTGGCCACCGACAATGCAGAGGGTGTGTGCGACTCGGCGAACGTTCAGACAGTCCCGCAAGGTGTGGGAATTGAGGGGACCGTTCCGGCGACGTCGGCACACACTGGTGCGGGCGAGCCCGTAGAGGTGTATGGCGCTCCGGAACCCGGTCGTTTCGGCGAGATCCATCGAAGTGCCCTGGCCCAGGCTGTGCATATAGTCTCCCGACCGCGCGCGTGCCGTACTTGGCCGGTTCTCGATGGCCCGGCATGTGCGTGTAGAGGCTCAGGCGCCGCGGGAACGGCCCCGTGAATGTCGGCGGCTTCCGAGACAATTGCTGGGTGGGCAACTTCTTTCAGGGCTTCGGATCATCCCGGGTGGGTTGGGGCAGCGACCTCGCAGCCACGCCTCCGCAGAAACTGTCGATCCGCACGCTCGGCCATGCCATCGAGGAAGCGCTGATGAGCTACACGCGCGCTGATCTCGAGGTCGTCCTAGCGGATGAGCTGAAGCTTGAGTGGGAGCTCGACAGCTCGCCCTCAGACCGCGAGCACACAAAGCGAGGTGTGATCGCTGGCTACATGAGGGGGTGGGGGCTTGCCCAGATGGCAGCGCTCGCTCGTCGCGTCGTGACGGAGTGTGAGGTCCCAGACTTCCAAATCGACGATTTGAAGCGGCTCCTAGTCACGTACGACGCCGGGGGAGGCGTAGCCGGGCCTACCAAGAACCTCATCTTTGCGGCGAGCGGTCCGAAGCCGGAGATCGTCCTGCGTGACGCGGTGAACAACGATATCGAGATCGTCAAGAACGCCGAATACTGCTTGGTCTACGACGAGCCGGTCCCCGCCGAGGGCCTGAGATTCTCCCGACTAGTGGCCTGGTGGCGTGGCCGGGAACAGCTGTCCGAGTCGGTCAGTGATCGTGAGGTGGGCCGTGGCATGCACCAACGATTGCGCGCCAGCCTCGACAGTGATGCGGAACGAGTTCTGTTCGACGCCTACGCTGCGCGATGCCGGGACTCGTTCGACATCCCGGCGCTCGTCCCACAGGTCTACCTTCACTACGACCCCTATGATCAGCGCACGCGCCGCCAGAGCGGCGACGGCTCTCCGTTGGCGCGCCAGCGCATGGATTTCTTGTTGTTGTTCAGCGACCGCCGTCGGGTAGTCATCGAGGTAGACGGCAAGCAGCATTACGCTGTGGGCGACAAGGCGAACGCCGATTTGTACGCGGAGATGGTGGCTGAGGACCGCCGCCTTCGGCTGTCTGGCTACGAGGTTTACCGGTTCGGTGGGGTCGAACTGTTCAGGCCCGGCAGCCTGAAGTTGCTCGAGGACTTCTTCACTGAGCTGGCCAGCCGGTTGTCGTAGATGCGGCGAGCCGAGCCGTTGGCGGCTCACGCATCGCTTCCGTCCTCGATGTTGGAGGCCGAGACTGGCGGACGAGCGTCGACCGCTTGGTGGCGGATCGTCTTGTTGACCTTCTCTGAGACCAGGGCCACGTCGGCTGGCAACTGCCTGAGGCGCTCACGCGCACCCGGGTTGCTTCGGTACTGTATCGCGATGAACCAGCCGTGTGTGGCGCTGTCTGACGTCAGATAGCTGGGCAGCTGGTACCGCAGTCCCTTCCAGAACTTCCCGTTGTGGAGCTTCTTGACCTCTATGAGCAGGCGGGCGGTCGTTCCCGAGGACGCCTTGAAGTCCACTGGGCCTCGGCCGAGTTCGACCTCGCGGTCCAGTTCGACGTTGAAGTAGCGCAGGTACGGCTGGGCGACCCCGAGGAAGAGCAGCTGTGCGGCTTCCTCCGGCTTCTCCGACTTGTCGCTGTTCCAGAGCAGGCTCCATCCCCGTTGGTCTTCGATGAAGTGGCGGAACTGCTCAACGATCTGACCCATGAGTTCGACCAAGTCGTCCTGAGTGGCGACGGCGCGATCGGCAAGAGGGTGTTCTGCCGCGTGCCGAGACGTCGCTTGATCCCACTGCACGACACCGAGCGGATCCTCACTGAAGTCGTAGCCGAACAGGTCCTCACGGCTCGTTTGCTCGCGTGCCCAATCTCGGACGCGCTCGGGGTACTTGCGAGCCCATGAAACGATGTCAGCCTTGCTGACGGCCTGCCCGACACGGAGGTTCATCGCGAGGCGGATGTCCTCGTTGAAGTGCGAGTCGAACCAGTCATCGGCGTTCAGGGTGGGCAGCTTGTTGAGCAGGAACTCTGGCACGAGGATGACGGGTCTCCCAGATCCGGGATTCGTCGGCAGCTCAACCTCCTCCGTGTGCCACCTTGCCGCGTCGAGCGTGACGCGGGCGTTGCGCACTCTGTGCGCTTCCATGGGGACCGAATGCCGACGCGCAACCTCCTGTGTGTACGCGATTAGCCGGGCCTTTATCACGTTCGCAGTCGCGTCCGAGATGCGATCAGGTCCGATTCCCTCGTTGAGGATTCCGATCTCCTCGATATGTTCAGGTTGAGCGAGTCCGGCGGCGATTGCCACGGCGATGCCATCGGCCATACGGATCGCGTAGCTGTCGCCCGAGCCTGAACCCCGCGTGCCGGCTGCCGTGTAGCCAAGACCGACCTCGAACGGCTCCGGAAATGTGAGTAGGCGCCGGGCCGCCTTGGCCGACACCGACGTGTTGCTAGTGGCCTTTGCGACCAGCCCATAGCAGTGGACGAAATGATCGAGAAGCTCCCTGTGCGCGTCAGCCCAAACGCCGCCGGCATCTAGCAGCAAGAGGGGGTCGATGAACAGCTTCGTATCGACGACCAGATGCGGGTCGAACCAATCGTCTTCGCCGGTCCGCTCGATACCGAACTGCTCCGAGAACCTCATGCCGTCCCGCCCCTATCCTCTCGTCCGGTTCGATGGGTGGACCCGCGCCGCGGAGATCTGCTGCAGCTCCTCGAGTGAGAGGAGGTAGTCCTCCCGGCTGAACCCGCGACGCCGGCAGCCCTGAGACGTCGGTACCCAGTGAGCAAGCGCGTGTAGACGTCGAGCGTGCGGTGGTGCGAGTTCCCGTTGTCGTTGCGCTCCAGCTGAGGCTTCAACTCGGTCCAGCGGTCCTCGCTCATCAGAAACTCGACATAGCCAGCCATGTGGGCCCTCGAGCGCGTCGTTGTGGTCGAAGCCCATGAGCTCAGCCCCCCGGAACTTCGGTCACGGGCGCCTAACGCCGGGCTATCGTCCGGCATGGAGGTACTCGTAGAGCATGGCGGGGAGGGCCTTGCTGAGTTCGCTGTAGAGGTCCTGGTCCTCGAAGATGTCGTCAACGAGCATGGGGGTGCGGTCCCGGACTCCCATGACGGCGTCGATGAATGCTCTGGGGAGCGCGGGGGATTCGGCGAACTGATGAGCAGTGTTGGCCTCGGCCTGGTGGGCCAGCGTCTGGTCGTGGGCGAGGTTGACCACGATGCTGGACATGGTTCCCGCAACGACGCCGGGGCCGTACTTGTCTCCGAAGCGCTCGTTGAGCTTGGCGATGATCGCCTCAAGCGCGGAGCGGTGCTTCTCGTGGATCGTGCCCGACCCGATCGCGGTGATCGGATCCAGCCCGGGGCCTTGCTCGAGGGTGAGCGTCACGGCCTCGCCTTCGGTGATGGTGTAGCCGGTGAGCTTGACCTGGGAGATGTCGATGGGTTCCTCGATGGTCGCGGTGCCGAGTTGGGGCAGGATCCGGCGGAGGAAGAAGTGCAGCCGGGGGAGGTCGGTGTCTTCGAGGTTCCGGGCCTGGGAGATGAAGTCGTAGAACTTCACGAACCCGGCGGCGTCGGACTTGAACAGCTTCAGCTCGTCCTGCCCGGCCTGGTCGCCGTCGATGAACGCCTGCTGCCAGCGCTTCTGGAACCGGTCGACGGCGGGTGCGGTGGCGGCGGTGAGCGCGCTGTTCGCGTTGGTGCCGCCGACCAGCGCCGCGTCGAAGGCCTGCTCGACCTCCGCGTGGTCGTAGATGCCCGCGCTGTCGAGCTTGGACTTCAGGTCGTAGACGAGGTTCGGGTCCGTGGTGGCGGTGAGGGTGGCCTTGCGGTAGTACGGCAGGAACGCGTCGAGCACGTCCTGGGGTTCATTGACGAAGTCGAGCACGAACGTCTTGTCCTTGCCCGGGAAGGTGCGGTTCAGCCGGGACAGGGTCTGGACGGCCTGAACGCCGCCGAGCTTCTTGTCGACGTACATCGCGACCAGGCGCGGCTGGTCGAACCCGGTCTGGAACTTCTCCGCCACGATCATCACGTTGTACACCGAGGGCTTGAACGCCTCGGCCAGGTCGGAGGTCCACACACCCGGGTTCTGCGTCTTCTCCGTCAGCCCCTCGCCCACGTCGTCGGGGTCGTCGACGGTCCCGGAGAACGCCACCAGCGCCTTCACCCCCATGATGTGGGAGTCGGTGAGGTAGGCGTCGAGGTACTTCTTCCACCGCACGGCCTCGACCCGGGAGCCGGTCACGACCATCGCCTTGGCCTTCCCGTCCAGGAGGGGAGCCACGAAGGTGCGGAAGTGGTCGACGACGATCTTGGCCTTCTGGGCGATGTTCGTCGGATGCAGGCGCACGAACCGGACCAGGGCCTTGACCGCGGTCGACTCATCGACCTCATCGAGAGAGTCGTAGTCGCCGCCGGGGTGCTGGAGCTGCCACGCCACCTTGTAGGGGGTGTAGTTGGTGAGCACGTCGAGGATGAACTCCTCCTCGATCGCCTGCTGCATCGAGTACAGATCGAACGGCTCCGGCAGCGTGCCGCCGTCGGGGACGCGTCCGAACAGTTCGAGGGTCTTGGCCTTCGGGGTCGCGGTGAACGCGAAGTACGAGATGTTCGGCGCGTGCGCGGTGACCGACATCGCCCACTGCAGGTACGCCTCGGAGTCGACCTCGGCCCCCTCGGCGACCGCGGCGAGCTCATCCGGGGAGAGGACCTTCGTGAGCGCCCCAGCGGTGGAGCCGGTCTGGGAGGAGTGGGCCTCGTCCGCGATGACCGCGAACCGGCGACCCATCAACTCAGCCTGCGTGTTGAAGAGCTTGATCAGTGCCTCGAAGGTCTGGATCGTGACGATGACGATCTGTTTGCCGCCGATCAGCGCGGCCTTGAGTTCGGAGGACTTGGAGTCCCCGTCGGCGTTGGTGATGGACTGCACCACGCCCTTGTGGCGCTCGAACTGGGCGATCGCGTCCTGCAGCTGCTTGTCCAGCACGGTGCGGTCGGTCACGACTACGACGGTGTCGAACACCTTCTCGTCGTTGGCGTCATGGAGCTGGGAGAGGCGGTGGGCCAGCCACGAGATCGAGTTCGTCTTGCCCGACCCGGCCGAGTGCTGGATCAGATACCGCTCACCAGGGCCATGGATCCTGGCGTGTTCGACGAGGCGGGTGACGGCCCGCCACTGGTGGTAGCGGGGGAACAGAATCTTCTCCACCCGCGTCTTCTTGCCCGTGTCATGATTCACCTCGGTCTCGACCTGGGTGTGCAGGAACGACCCGATGATCTGCAGCCACGTGTCCCGCTGCAGGATCTGCTCCCAGAAATAGGCTGACGCCGAGCCGTTCGGATTGAGCGGGTTCCCCTTGCCCTGGTCGTTGCCCCGGTTGAACGGCAGGAACCGGGTCTTCGCACCCGTGAGCCGGGTGGTCATCGCGACCTCGGAGTTCGACACCGCAAAATGCACCAGGGCGCGGCGGCCGTGGGTGAACAGTGGTTCACCGGCGGGGTTGCGGTCGAACTGGTACTGCTTGGTGGCGTTCGACAGGGTCTGGGTGAAGTCCGTCTTCAACTCCACCGTCGCCACCGGCAGCCCGTTGACGAACAACACCAAGTCGAGGGCCTTGTGCGGGTGCTTGGCCGAGTAGTGGACCTGACGCATCACCCGCAGCCGCATCCGGTCGTACGCCTCCAGCGTGGCCGGGTTGATCAACGTCGCGGGCCGGAACTGCGCCATCCGCACCTTCACCGCGCCGCCGGTGGTCGGGACGAAACTGAACCCGCCGCGGAGGATCTCCAGCGTCCCGCCGTTCTTGAACGGATCGTTGTCCAACGCCTTCGCCAGCCGCTGCAACAGCAGCTTCTTCGCCGCCTCCTGCTGAGCCGGGCTGTCGACTGGGCGCACCACCTTCGCGTGCTCGCCGGGCTGCGTCTCGGCGACCCACCCCAGCACATCCTCGGGAAACAGCGCCAGGGTCTTGTCGTAGCCCGCGTCCGTCGGCGAGTACAGCCAGCCGTTCTCCGCCAGATGCTCAGCGATCTCCGTCTCCAGCACCGCTTCCAGATGTGCCCCAGCCACACCACTCATGCGCCCACCCCCACGTCGATCTTGCCCGTCACCGCCGCCGAAATAAGCGCCGCACGCCGTTCGATGGCAAGCTTGCGAGCTCTATTGGCCGTTTCGGTAGTCTCCCGAAGCTGCGAGTCTTTCACTGCCGCCGCTTCGACGATTTGGGCTTGTGTAGCGAGAGGCGGCAACGGTATCCGGAAAGACCGCAGATCTGGAACACCGATGGTGCGGATGGTCGATCCGTTGGTGAGCGAGTCGAACATCCCCTGCATGCAGGAAGTGAAGAGCAGCCAGAGGTACCGCGGGAGGAGTCGGTCGCCACACACCCAATCCGCGAAGTGCTGAGAGGTAGCCATTGGCTGCGCCATGATCGAGCTACGTCCGATCGTCGCGTCGCGTGAGAGGACCACAGTCCCCTCGGGAAGCATGCGGGCCGAGCTGCCAGCCAGGCCCGCAGGACTGATTCGGTTGACCGTGCTCGTGATGTATTCATCTGAAGTCAGGCTTCCTACATCGTTGAGGCTGATCCACGGGATGACGCACTCATCGTCACGCCAGAACTCTGGTCGAGTCTTGCTTGGCGTGTGTCCGCTCTCGAGTTTCGCGACCGAAGTCAACGGAACTACCTGCCAATCGTCTGACACCTCTGGAGCCCAGAAGAGTCCTGAGGGCTTCCGGGGACCGGGCTGGTCTCCTCCGGCCGCAAGGTCGCCGCGGATAGCTGCGCGGCGTTCGGTGAGGAGGGTGATGAGCTCCTCGTTCTTCGCGATGAACGCGTCGATCTGCGCCGTCTCCCGATCCAGGAAGTCCACAATCTCACGCTGGCTGGGCTCCGGTGGAACGACGATCCGCAGGTTGGCGGCATCGCCTTGGTAGATCGTGCGGTGCGTCGAGCCCATCATGAGGCGATCGAACTCGGGCTTCATGGCCTGGAATTGGTACCAGAGGTACTCGGAGAGGAGACCCTCGCGGGGCACCCAGTTCCAGTAGTCCTGGCTAGTTGCCATGGGGATCGGCATGATGCCCGTGAACCCGACCGAAGCGGTTCGTGACAGCACGACTGTGCCCGCTGGCAGCAGGTCCGCAGCTGAGTTGGCAAGTCCGATTGGGGAGATTCGCTCGGCGGTGTCGCCGAGGTGGCGTGCGCCTGCTCGCAGCTGCCAAACGTCCCCGAGCGTGAACCATGGGATGTCGCAGTTGACCCAGTACTCGGGAGTGCTCCTGCTGGGGGTGTGCCCGGTGCGCATGTAGGCGAAGCGCCTGATGCTGCCTGACTTCCACCCGGCTGGGATGGCTCCGAACCACGGGCCGTCGGTCACTGCTCGACCTGGGTGAGCATTGCGCGGAGGTCGTTCATGACGGCTTCGAGGTCGCGGTCGATGTCTTCGAGGGGACGGGGCGGGATGTACTTGTAGAAGTGGCGGGTGAAGGGGATCTCCGCGCCCTCCTTGGTTTTCGAGTGGTCGATCCAGGCATCCGCGGCATAGGGGAGGACTTCACGGGCGAGGTAGTCGTCGACGTCCTGGTCCCAGGGGACGTTCTCGGTGTCCCGCAGCGACGTGTCGGGCTCGGGGTTGCCCTTTGCGTCGATGCACAGGTCCGCGTCCTCGTCCTGCTCGCCGAGCGCTGCGGTGACCGCCTTGAGGATCGGCGCGGCGGGCTTGACTCCCTGCGCCGTCGCGACGGCCTTGAGGGCCTTGTGGAAGGAGCCCCGATTGGTCCACGCTGCATCGCTTCCGAGGGCCTCCAGGGCGGCCCTGAGGCGGGCTGTGTCGCCCTCGGTGAGCTTCTGCACGGGCTTGGCCTCGAACACGGCCTCGATGGCGTCAGGGGTAGCCTGCCAACGCAGCTTCAGGGGGCGCTCGACCGTGATGGTGCGGTACAGGAAATCCTCGTTGCGGAAGATCTTCGACTCGTCCCCATCCTTGAAGTCGGAGAACAGGGTCACGATGCGGTCGATGTCCGCGGGGGAGAGTTCATTGCGCTTGGAGCCGAGGCCCTTGCGGAGCTTGGTGTAGAACTCGCGGGCGTCGATGAGCTGGACCCGGCCCTTGCGCTCGGCGGTCTTGCGGTTGGTGAGCACCCAGATGTAGGTGGAGATGCCGGTGTTGTAGAACATGTCCTTCGGCAGCCCGATGATCGCCTCGACCAGGTCGTTGTCGAGGAGCCACTTGCGGATGTTCGACTCCCCACCCCCGGCTCCGCCGGAGAACAGCGGGGAGCCGTTGAGGACGATCGCGATCCGGGAACCCCCATCGACGGGTCGGCGCATCTTCGAGACCAGGTGGAGCAGGAACAGCATCGCGCCGTCGGAGACGGCGGGGGTGCCGGGGCCGAAGCGGCCGACGAAGCCGAGGGTCTTGTGCTCGTTGTCGACGTAGTCGCGCTGGTCCTTCCAGTCGACCCCGAAGGGCGGATTGGACAGGCCGTAGTCGAACTTCTTGTCGGCGAAGTGGTCCTCGGTGAGGGTGTCGCCGAGGCGGATGTTGTCGACGTCTTGGCCCTTGATGACCATGTCGGCCTTGCAGATGGCGTAGGAGGCGTCGTTGTAGTCCTGCCCGTACAGCGAGAGCTGGATGTCGGGGTTCATCGCGCGGAGGCGCTCGTCGGCGACCGACAGCATGCCTCCGGTGCCCGCGGTTGGGTCGTAGATCGAGCGCACCACGCCGGGCTTGGACAGGGCGTCATCGTCGGTGGCGAACAGCAGTTGCACCATGAGCGAGATGACCTCGCGGGGCGTGTAGTGGTCACCGGCGGTCTCGTTGGAGCGCTCGTTCGCCCACCGGATCAGTTCCTCGAACACGAGCCCCATCTGGAAGTTGGACACAGTGTTGGGGTGGAATTCGGCCTGGGCGAACTTCTCGGTGACGGCGAACAGCTTGTTCTTCTCGGCGAGCTTGTTGAGGGTCTTGTCGAACTCGAAGCGGTCGAAGATGTCTCGCACGTTGGGGGAGAACCCGGCGATGTAGGCGGCGATGTTCTGCCGCAGGTCGTTGGGGTCGGCGACGAGCTTGGCGAAGTCGAACCGGTTGGTGTTGTAGAACTCGTGACCGGCAGCCTCGGTCAGCTTGATGTGCTGCAGCATGTCCGGCATCCCGGCCACCGTCGGGGCGACAGCCAGGACCGCAGGCTTGGTCTCTGCGAGGACGGCGTCGAGCCGTCGCAGCACTGTGAACGGCAGGACCACTGACCCGTACTCGGAGGGCTTGAACGGCCCCCTGAGGGACTCGGCGATGTTCCAGATGAACGAGACGTGATTCACCAAGGCGGGGTACTCCTGAGGCAGCTGTCGGTTCTGGGCGCGCATCAACGCGCACCCACCCATCTTGGCCCACGCCGGTGTGCACGCGTCGACACCCCGTCGGAGTGCCGTCAGACAGACAAGTCTGCCCTCGCACACCGCCATGAGAGGGTGGATGGGCGGCACCACTCAAGTGGACTTCGAAGACTCTCGCAAGACGGGACCATGTCGGATGGTCCAAGCAACTACTGTTTTCAGTGTCGAAAGTCGACCAGTTGTTGACAAGAGAGTTGGCGTGACGATCCACGAACCTGAGCCTGTGGAATCAGCCGCCACTACCCTGCGGGATGACTGGCGACGAGTCGCGACTGAGGGATCGCCGCCGTGGCTCAGGGCGACGGAAGCTGAACCGGGTCCGATCGCACTACGGGCACGATGGCACTACCTGCGTGGTCTACACGATGAGCCGCGGTTGCGCACAAAGCACCGCATCACCGATCAGCAGTGGCAACTGGAGATCGACCTGGAGAGCGAAGGCGATCTCGCGTTAGTCCGGCAAGCGACGAAGGCAGCCGGGGATCGATTTGGCCAGCTACTGGAGGTTGCATCCCATCCGCTAGTTCGGGTCCAGGCGCTGATCGGTCTCGGTGACGTCGCTCGTCAGGACGATGACATCGCTGCTGCAGCGAGGCGTTATCAAGATGCCGAAGCGCTAGCACGAGAGATCGGCTTTGAGTTCGGGGCACTGCGCGCCCAACTGCCGCTGGCCTACGTGGTCCGCAGGTCGGGTTCGGCCGAGCAGATGCTGGCGATCGCCAGCGACTGCGAGGCTCTGGCCCGTCGACTGCACGATCAGGTTTACATCGCGAACGCTCTGGTGGCCCGTGGCGAGGCACTGGATCTGCTCAGCCGGCGAACTGAAGCAGTGAAGATGCTCGACTCCGCGATGCAAGCATTCGCCGAGGTCGGCACCGAAGTTGGTGTTGCGAGCGCCGGGCTGCGGCTTCTGGACGTTCACCGGCGCCGTGAGGATGCCGAGGCCATCTTGCTGCTGGCGCCCCGGGTAATGCGAGCCGTTGAGTCGACGCAACAGCTGCAGGAGGCGGTCGATGTCTACGATGTGCTTGCGTACGCCTACCTGAAGAGGCAGGAGTACGCGGACGCGGTCGACGCTTGTCGGACGGGGATTGCTCTGGCTGACCAGCGGTACCCGCGGGCGGCGGCTCATCTGCGCATGACTGAAGGACTCGCGCTGCGTAAGATGGGCCAGCCAGTTGACGCTGTGAACGTGTTGGTTCAGGCATACAACTACTTCACTGATCGCGCAGGCGACGAAGGTACTACGGCGCATTGTCTCGGCCATCTCGCCGACTGCGCCGAGGACCTGGACAACGGCGAAGCCGTAGAACTCCGGCTTCGTGCCATGGAAGCAGTGGAACTGATCCGGTCTCTACAGCGGAGGCCACGCTGGCAACAGGAGTATCGCGAGCGATTCGACACTGTCTACCGGAGTGCACTGTTGACGATGATCCGAGCGGGTGACGCCAGCGCGTTCGCAGCAGTCTTCGAGAGTCTATGGGGCCGCCGGCTACCTGGAGTGACCGAAGGCGTACGCCTCGATCCAGCTCGCGATCCCCTCTTGATCGCCCAGTTGCTGGCCCGCCAGGATCAGGCCCGACTGGGCGAGTTCGCTGCGGGCACGGACCGCGCCGAGCGCCTGAGGCGCGCACTTGGCCGCACGGCGCTCGACGGCGCACTCCCCGAGATGTATGCCGATGCCACTGATCCCGCGCTCGCCGCGAGCTACCGGCCGCTGACCCGTCACGAGGGTCTGGCGTTGCTCCAGCGAGTCCGTCCCGATGCAGCCTTGCTGTTGATCGCCGAGGTGCCGGGACAGCGCGGACGGATTTGTTGGCTCGCCCGCACCCCAGGCGCCGAACCCCTGCTTGGTCAGCTGGAACTGACCAAGGAGGAACTCGCCCTCATCGACACTTTCGCCGGCAACTGGCCGATGAGCGCCAGGGCCGTTACAGCCGCACCGCTTGGTCGTCTGCTCCCGCCCGAGATTCGCGACCTGCCGCCAGGGCAGCCGTTACAGCTTGTCCCACTGGAACGGCTGTGGTCACTGCCATGGGCGGCAATGCCGGCGAACGACGGCTACCTCGGCACACACGTCGATCTCCTGCTCAGTCCGTCACTGACCTTGGCGCGGGCGGACACACGGCCGCTGGGTCCAGCCCGCCCGGCGGGCAAGTCAACGCTTGGTTGCATCGGGCCCGGTGTGCGGCACCACGATCTGTACGCTCTCGGTCAGGAAGCCGCCGGCGCCCGAACAGCCGAGGCGGCACGCCTCGTCCAGGCCGCCCTCCTTGGCGGCGGTGAACAAGCCGTGATCGTGATCGCACACGGACGCCCGACCAGCGCTCTCGGGCACTATCTGGAGTTGGCGCCCAATCTGTTGCTCACGCCGACTGAACTGCTGGGCGGTATTCCTCCGGCATCCGTAGCGCTGATCTCATGCTGGGGTGCTCGAGTGCCCAGCCCCAACACCGGAGAGCCGCTCACCCTCGCGACGATAGCCTTGGCCCGCGGTTCCCGACAGATCCTGAGCACCATTGGTGAACTCGGCGATCTTGCTTCCGCAGCGGCTCTGGTCAACAGTGTGGTTGCACGGGCAACAGTCGACCCCTGGCCCAGCGCTCTCCGGTGGGCCCTGCACCGGCGAGCTAGGGACTTGGCCGACGAGCCTCTCGTCAACTGGGCGACGCTTGTCGCAATTGGAGGGTGGTGACCGAAGTGACGGACAACGTGGAATTCGAGACGGGTGATCCATTCAATTACCGGTGGACCGAGGAGGCCTTCGACGAGATCAAGGCGGGAACGCTTCACCGACGACTGATCATCCGCGAAGGCACGGTGCTGGCTGCCCGGATCGAAGGAGACTGTCCACGCTGTGGACACCGGATCTCGTTCTCCCTCTCCCTGGCCGGCGTGATTAGCGAGGGCGGCATCCTTGGCCGGGAGACCGTGATGCCCGAGGTGACATATCGAGTTGATGTCCCTTGCCGGTGCGACCATGTCCATCCGAAGGCTCCAGATCACGTCACTGGATGTGGTATCTGGTTCCGGGTCGAGTTGAAGGCAGGTCGCGATGGCTGAGCAAGAGCAACCACCGGCCGCTGGCCCAAGTCAGGAGTCAGTCGCAACGCAGGCCGCGTGGCAGGAGCTCATCGCGGACAGCCTGGAGGGCGTGCGCCAGTCAGCAAGCAAGTGGCGAGACGGACTTGCCGCCCTCATCACACTGGTCACAGCCGGTCTGGTTGTATCGGGGCCCGACAAGGCGGGTGACCTACAGACCAACTGGAGGTGGGTCGTCGCCGGTGGACTCGTTCTCGGCATGCTGCTCGTGTTGATCGGGCTGATACTCATCCTCTCAGTCGCCGCCGGTACCCCAAGGGAACTCACCTACGCAGACTTCCAGGAACTCAGCGGCGACAAGGTCGCCGTTGACGCCCTGCAGGCCACCGCAGGAGCGAGACGGCTTCGATTCGCGCGAAGGCTCGCCCTCCCAGGCATCGTCCTGATGCTCTTCGCCATCGGCACATGGCTTGTCAGTCCAACCAAGACGACACCCTCACTTGAGGTGACCACCGCTGACACCATCTACTGCGGCCAACTCACCAGCGGCGACGGTGGGCTCCTGAAACTGGACCTGAGTGGCGAGCCGCAGCCCGCGGCCATCAAGTACGCCGACGTGCAGAACATTGAGATCGTGGATTCCTGCACGATTCCGCGTTCACCGCGCTAGGCCTTCCCGCGGCATTCCGACCCTACGCGTCTTGAGGAGGCAGTCGCCCTCCGGAAAACGCAGCCGAAGGCTACCCTCGCACACCGCCATGAGCGGGTGATGAGCGGCACACCCGCTCCCGCGTCGGGGGCGGCAGATCCGTGCGCTTGATGTCAGGCGACGCGGGAGGCGAGGTCGTCGAGTTCGGCGCGGATCTTGGCGATGAGGGCCTGCGTCGTCGTGTCCTGGCCCGCGGCGAGCTGTGCCATGAGCAGGTCACGGGCCAGCGTCGACACCGGTAGACCGCGTTGATCGGCGAGCATCGTCAAGGCCGCCAGTTCTTCTGTGTTCAGGCGGACTTGGAGGGTCTTGGCGCGTTGATGGCCGCGGGTCACTGTGCTGCCCGGCTTGATCGCAGCGTCGCGATTCTGCTCGGTCGCGTCGGCTTCGGCCGCGATGAGATCATTGATCGACATCCGTGTGCCCCTCTCTGTATCGGCGCTGGTCCGTGCTGTTGGACGGCCAGGCGTTCACTCCCCACACGATCCCCTCGTCCGGCAGGACGATCACCGTGACGAGCATCTGGGCCGAGGTGGCCCAGCCGATGATCCGGACGGTCCGCCCCGAGACGGAGGCCGGATCGGGATCGATCACCAACCGGTTGGGATCGTTGAAGGCTTGGTCAGCGATGTCTGGCGTCAGTCCGTGCTTGGCGATGTAGTCGCCGCGGTGGCGCCAGTCGATGTCCTCACCCACACAACTAGCGTACTACACGCGCAATACGCTGAGTGCAGGCTCCGGTGTCAGGTGCCGGAGGCCATGTAGGCGGCGAGGATGTAGTTCGGGTGCCGGTCGAGGTTCTTGCGTGCCCGGTCGTAGCGCATCGTGGTACGCGGGTCCGCGTGACGGGCGGCGATCTGCACGTCACGGAGATCCACGCCGGCGTCGAGCATGGTGGTAACGAACGTGTGCCGCAGCATGTGCGGATGCATCCGGGCCACGGTCACACCCGCGTCGTCGGCGAGGTGCTTCAGGCGGCGGGTGGCGGCGTGCCGGTCCATGCGTGTCCCGCGCAGGTTGAGCAGGATCGGCCCCTCGGCCCTGCCCTCGATGGCACGTTCGATCGCGCGCTGGACCGCCGGCGGAAGCGGGGCGAGGACGATCTTGTCTCCCTTGCCGTGAACCTTCAACACGCGGTGCCCGTGCTCCTCGCCAAGGTCGGCGATGTTGGCGCCGCAGGCCTCGAAGATCCGCAGCCCGAGCAGGCCGAGCATCGCCACAAGCGCGAAGTCGTAGACCTTGCCCGACGCGCGTGACGCGGCGAGCATCGCCTCGAACTCGAGATGGGACAGGCCAAGTGTCGGGGACTCGGGAGGAACATTCGGACGCCGGACGTAGTCCGCAGGCGATGCGAGGATCACCTGGTCGATGACGCAGGTGCGGTAGAAGCCGGCCATCACCGAGACGCGGCGGCTGACCGTGGACGGCTGAAGGTGGCGGATCTCCTGCATCCAGCGCACATACAACTCGATCTGCGCACGACTGGCACTCAACGGCTCAACGCCGCGTTCGCGGCACCACACAAGATACGCGCGAAGGTCCGACTCGGTGTGGACGCGGGTCTGACCGCGGTAGCGGGCCAGGTAGGCCGCCACCGCCTTCAGAAGCGGATCGGTCGACGCGTCGAGGAGAACGGGAAACAGGACAGGATCAGTACTGGTCATACACGATTCTGCGGCTGCCCAGACGCGCCCGCACGACATCCGCCGAGCCCGACCGGACACACCCCGCCCTCACCGCCAAATCCGGATGTTCGTCGCCGAGTCGCACAGCGGTGACACCCTTGGGGCAAGTTGCCCTCGTGACGTTCACGAACTGGCAGGTGCCCGTCGAGAAGCTGCGCGCCCATATGGGCTCCGCCGATTCCGGTTGTGGTTGTGTTGTGCTTGCCTGGCGAGTCGGGTCACTTCCGAGGCGGCCTCATCGAAGAGACGGGCGGCTGGCCAGGTTGCAAGTCGCTGGCGCCAACCTCACCGCGCTGGCCGCCGCGATGACTGGTCGCCACCCGAAGGCAGTGGCGGTGGCGTTGCGGAACGCGCTACGCATCCACGCCAGCAAGGTCGGTCTCAATATTGGCGCCGATCAACCAGCTTCACCGGTCACTCGAGCCCAGCTCCGAATCGGCGGGCCCGACGAAACGCCGGGGCGCACGCCTCCCCAGCGATGAGCCCCCGACTGTATGTAATGCCAGTGTTGGTGGATCGCGCTTGGCACTTCGCGAAAGAGACGAGGCCCATGGCCCCGGGGGATCGAAAGATCGAGTCCGTCACGGAGAGATCGCCCATCAGCAGCAGTCCGCTTCGCAGCTCTCCACCCCCACCCGGCCGTTATATAACGATTCGATAACGGCGTTTGCGTCAAAGCGTTTGACGTTCTTACGGTGATGCAAACGTTTAACTTCAATCGTTTGACGAGAGGTAAGTCGATGGTGACGCTCAAGGACATCGCGGCCCACGTCGGGGTCTCGATCTCGGCGGTGTCACTCGTCCTCAACGAGCGGGGCGAGGGGCGAGTCCGCCCCGACGTGGCCGCCCGGATCAGGAACGTGGCGGACGAGCTCGGCTACGCCCCTAATCTCTTGGCCCGCGGTCTCAAGACCAATCAGTCACACACCATCGGGCTGCTGTCCGACCAGGTGGCCTCCGTCCCGTTCGCGGGCCAGATGCTCGGGGGCGCGCAAGTCAGCGCGGCGGAGGAGGAATTCCTCCTCATCGTCGTCGACACCGCCGGCAACCGGGATCTTGACGGGACCGCGGTCAAGACCCTCTTGCAGCGCAATATCGAGGCGCTCATCATCGCCACCGACTTCCACCGGGAGGTGGATCTTCCGATGACGCCCCGAGCCATGCCCGTGGTAGTCCTCGATGGGCTGCCCAGGGATCGCTCAGCCGCCGCGGACTGGGTGATCCCGGATGAGACGGGCGGGGCGTACGCCGCCACCACCCACCTGATCCTGGCCGGGCACCGACGGATAGCGTTCTGCAACGTTGAGGACGAGCGGTTCGTGGCCCGCACGCTCCGCCGTGCCGGTTACGAGGCCGCTCTGTCCGCCGCCGAGCTCACGCCCGATCCCGCCCTGATCGTCGACGCCTCCGATCCCAGCACCGCGGCCGGTCGCGTTCAGGCCCGCCGCATCCTCTCTACGCACGACCGGCCCACGGCAGTGTTCTGCTTCTCAGACCAGATCGCCTTTGGCTTCTACCAGGTGGCCCAGGAACTGGGCCTGCGGGTTCCCGACGACCTCTCGATCATCGGCTTCGACGACCAGCCGTTCATAGCCGACAGTCTGCTCCCCGGACTCACCACCGTCCGGCTACCCCACCGCGACATGGGTACCTGGGCGGCACGCCAGGCGATCGCCCGCCTTCGCGGGGAGGCGCCGTCGGGCCCGGTGAGCACCCAGATGGCCTGTCCACTCGTGGAGCGCGGATCCGTCGCGCCCCCGAACCCCGAAGGAGGCTCCCCACACATCTGATGCCGTTTCCACTGAACGACTCCGCCGTCGCTGACGACGGCGACACCGGCTGAGCGACCACACCGCTCAGCCCTCTGATGACGCGCCCATCGCGGCGCCCCTAATCCCACCCCAGAAGCGCCCCCGCGGCGTTGGTCGACCCTGCCCTCAGGGCGACCCCTTACCCAAGGAGAAATTCCATGAGCACACGCTCCCCCCTCCGCCGGCTCGGCGCCCTCGCGGTGGCCGCGGCCCTCAGCACCGTCGCCCTCACTGCCTGCGGCCAGGACCAGCCCGCCGACCCCGACGCACCGCGCACCTTCACCATCCTCCAGTACGAGGACCCCAACAGTCCCCAGGCCCAGGGGTGGAAGAAGGCGGTCGAGCTGTTCGAGGCCGAGCACCCCAACGTCACCGTCGACTTCCAGCAGACCAGCTTCGACGCCATGCGCCAGAACGCCAAGATCACCCTGTCCGGCAACGACGTCCCCGACGTCATCGAGTTCAACAAGGGCAACGCCGACGGCGGCCAGCTTGCCGGTCAGGGCCTCCTGGAACCACTCACAGACGTGGTCGAGGAACGCGGCTGGGACGAGAAGGTGACCGGGTCTATGGCCGCCTTCGCCCAGTACGACGAGAACGGCATGGCCGGCTCAGGTGACTGGTACGGCATCCCCAACATCGGCGAGTTCGTCATGCTCTACTACAACAAGGAACTGTTTGCAGAGGCTGGCATCACCGACGTCCCGGCCACCCTGGAGGATTTCGAGGCCGCGATGGACCAACTGATGGCCGCCGGCATCCTCCCGATCTCCAGCTCGGCCAACACGAGCCAGGGCTTCAACCAGATGTGGGTGTGGTACTCGCTGGTCTCCGCAGAAGCCTCGCGTGACCAGATCGACAACTTCATGTTCGTGCGCAACCCCGTCGATTTCGGCGCCGCGCCGTGGGGCACCGGTACGGCCCGATTCCAGGAGTGGATCGACAAGGGCTACGTCGGCGACCAGCTGGGCGGGCTGTCCTTCGAGCAGGCCATCGTCAACTTCCTCAGCGGTGACGCCGCCATGGTGATGTGGAACGATCCCCAGTTCGCCCGGATCAGCAACGACGCCCAGTTCGACTGGGGCTACTTCACGCTCCCCGGCGCCAACCTGACAATGGGCTCCTCAGGCCACCTGTGGGGCGTCCCGGCCAAGGCCGAGAACAAGGACCTGGCCTACGACTGGATCGACATCACACTCAGCCAGGAGGTTCAGGACACCATCAGCGCAGCCGGCGGCCTCGCGCTGGCCGGCGACACCAGCAAGATCGAAGACGAGGCCTACCGAGGCCTAGCCGAGCGGTTCAACGAGCTGGTCGAGGCCGACACCCTCTCGTTCTACCCCGACTACCCCGTTCCCGGATTCCTGGACTTCATCCAGAACCACATGCAGGCCATGTCGAACAAGAACGAGACCGCCGACGAGTACATCGCCGCCCTGCAGGAGTTCTACGACGAGGGCACCCAGTCCTGAGTGACAGCGGTCGGGGCGCCCACGCGGCGTCCCGACCCCACCCGATTCCCCACAGACAGGTCCGTCCCATGCCTCTAACCCGATCCGTCGCCCCGACATTGCGCCGGCGCGAGCGCTCCTACTGGTGGTACCTGGCGCCGATCGGCATCTCGTTCACCGCCATCGTCTTGCTCCCGTTCTCCATGAATATTGGGTTCAGCCTCTTCCAGTGGAAGGGTGGCCTAGCCCCGATGCGTTGGTACGGACTCGGCAATTACGTCGACCTGCTGCAGGACGAACAGTTCTGGCAGTCCTTCAAGAACTCCCTGTTCATGGTCCTCGCAATCACGGTCATCCCAACCGCCATCGGCATCCTCCTGGCCGCGATGCTCTTCGACTACCTGGGCCGGACATTCGGCTCGCGTGTCGCGTCCTTTCTCCGCGCCACCTACTACCTGCCCCAAATCCTCCCCATCGCGGTGGCCGGCTTCATCTGGAGCTGGATCCTTGACCCGGCCAACGGCTCGATCAACACGCTCCTCAAGTTGGTCGGGATCACCCGTCCCCCGGACTGGCTGGGCGATCCCAACCTGGCGATCTACGGCCTGATGGCCATGCTCGTGTGGCTGCAGCTGGGCTACCCCGTCGTCATCTTCATGGCCGCCCTCTCCCGCGTCAGCCCCGAGCTCTACGAAGCGGCCTCCCTCGACGGCGCAGGCTGGTGGCGCCAGTTCGCCGCCATCACGCTGCCGACCATTCGCCCCGAGATGTTCATCGTCGTCCTTACCGCGACGGTGGCCGCGCTCAAGGTGTTCGCGCCGGTGCTCATCCTCACCGGCGGGGGTCCCGAGGGCTCCACCGTCGTGCCCTCCTACTACGCCTACCGCAACTTCTTCGAGCTCTCCCAGGTGGGCTACGGAGCCACCATCGCGACCGTGATGTCGCTTCTCATCTTCGTCATCGCAGCCGTGATGCTCACCTGGCAGCGCCGCAGCGAGCACTCCTGAAAGGACCGATGATGACCACCTCCACGACCACTCCGGTTGGCGGCCGCCCCGCTGTCGATTCCGCGCCCCGGCGCCGCCGGCGCCACACCCCGATGCGCTGGGTGGTTCTGGGCGTCGCAGTCCTGGTCTCCGTGATCATGCTCGCGCCGTTCCTGCTCATGGTCCTCAACGCATTCAAGACCAGTGCTGACTACTCGTCCAACGGCCCCATCGCCTGGCCACAGTCGTTCACCGTCGACGCGTTCCTTCACTACCTGGGACTGGTCAACTTCCCCCGTGCACTGTGGAACTCGATCATCATCTCCACGGTGGTGGCCTTTTCCGGCGTCGCGCTGGCGCTGGTAAGCTCGTACGGGATCGGCATCGGTCGGGTCAAGGGCAGCGGCCCCATCCTGGCGGTCCTCCTGCTCGCCACCATGCTCCCGCACGAGGCCCTGATCTACCCCCTGTTCTACGGGGCGCAGGCCACCGGCACGTTCAACACCATCTGGTCGGTGATCATCGTGTTCACCGTCCTGCAGGCCGCGTTCGGGACCTACCTGCTCGCCAGCGTCATGGGCACGATCCCCAAGGAACTGCTCGACGCGGCCTCCATGGACGGCGCGACGCGCTGGCAGATCCTCTGGCTCATCATCGTGCCGGTGCTGCGCCCCACACTGTCGGTGCTGTTGGTGTTCTTCTTCATCTGGACCTGGAACGAGTTCTACATCCCCGTGGTCCTGCTCGCCGACCAGTCCTCACAGACCGTGCCCATCGCACTGGCCACCCTGCGCGGCCAACATTCCATCGACATCACCGTGCTCAACGCGGGCTCGCTGCTGTCCCTGCTGCCGACGCTGGTGTTCTTCCTCATCTTCCAGCGCACCCTCAGCCACGGCGTCACCGCCGGGGCCGTCAAGTAACCCCTACTCACCCAGAAGGATCACCAGTGTTCCACTCCATCTCCATCCCGCAGCGCACGCCCGGCGTTCGCAGCCGCAGCATCAACGCGGAGAACCCCACCGGTGCCATCGGCGCCGCCGCCCAGGCCGCGTCGAACCTCGGCCCGGGGCGCAAGGGCTCGGCCTACTACCCCCTCCCCGCAGGGGAGACCCTGACGCTCGCCGACATCGAGGGTCCCGGCGTGATCCGCCACATCTGGATCACCGTCGCCGAGACCACCGACGCCGGGCCGTTCGTGCTTCGCGACCTCGTCCTGCGCGCCTACTGGGACGGCACCGAAAACCCGTCGGTCGAAGTTCCTCTGGGTGACTTCTTCTGCAACGGCTTCGCCACCCGCGCGCTTGTCACCTCCGTACCGATCGTCGTGGCCCCGACGCGCGGCATGAACAGCTACTTCCCCATGCCGTTTCGCCAGTCCGCGCGCCTCACCCTGGAGAGCCAGCACGGCGGTGACCTGCCCCACGTCTTCTACCAGGTGGACTACACCACCGGCGACGACGTCCCGGCCGACGCCGCCTACTTCCACGCGCAATGGAGGCGCTCCAACGGCACCACGGCGCTCGGCGAGGACCACGTCATCCTCGACGGCGTGAAGGGGTCGGGCACCTATCTCGGTACCTACGTCGCGGTCGCCTCCCTCCAGCGCTACTGGTGGGGGGAGGGAGAGGTGAAGTTCTTCATCGACGACGACGACGAGTTCCCCACAGTCTGCACCACCGGCTTGGAGGACTACGCCGGCGGCGCGTGGGCCTTCCAGGACGAGCTGAGGGCCGACCCGGAGCCCGAGGTGCTCACCTTCAGCGCCCCATACTTCGGCTACCCCTTTTACTCCGCCCAGGACCGAACCAAGGCCTCGCCCTTCGCCACCGCCATGCCCCAGATGCACGGCATGTACCGCTGGCACCTGCCCGA
Source organism: Actinomycetes bacterium (assembly GCA_030426725.1). Taxonomy (GTDB): domain Bacteria; phylum Actinomycetota; class Actinomycetes; order Propionibacteriales; family Propionibacteriaceae; genus Arachnia. The sequence continues at coordinate 34,708 of JAUHXZ010000003.1, read as the reverse complement.
CCCCATCTTCTTCACCGAGCGGCTGCGCGTCACTGTCCAGCAGATCGGGGCCTGGGACCACGGCCTGTTCGAGCGCAGCGACGACATCTCCACGACGGCCTACTGGTATCAGACCACACCGCACCAGCCGTTCCCCAGGCTGCCACCAGCCCAGGACCGTCGACCCCGATGACGACGCTATGGGCGCCCGCCGGGACTCTGAGATGAACGGTCTGCGTGTCCAGGTCTTGCCAGACGTGATGTTGCAGTACACGCAGGCGCCCCGTTCACGACCCTCAAGCTGGCGCTGAGTGACAAGGTCGGGGTCTTGCCCCAATCCATCGAGCCAAGGTCACGGCTCCAGTCCGTGACCTTGGCTCCGAACTGCTCGCCATCGACTGGCAGCGTTGATTGGCCCAGGTGCCCCGCACCGAGGCGCAAATGGTGGCCGCGGTGTTCCGTACCATCTTCGCCCAACCAAGCAGCGACGCCGTCGCAGCCACCTGGGACCAGGTCCGCGACCAGCTCGCCGGCCGCGAGTGGCGTGTCGATGATGTAACTTTACGGTTGCGTGGACAATGGGGCATGGCGAATAGGACAGCCCCGGCACTGGTGTTGCGTGATGGTGATCGGGTCGAGTTGGAGCGGTTGACCCGGGCGGCGACGGTGATGGCCTCGACCGCGCAGCGGGCGGGGATCGTGTTGCTGGCCGCTGACGGGGTCGGGAACCAGGTGATCGCTGACACGGTCGGGGTGTCGAGGCCGACGGTGAACCTGTGGCGGGACCGCTACTCCGAGCGCGGTGTGCGGGGTTTGGTGGATGAGCCGCGTCCGGGTCGGCCCAGGCAGGTGGACCGGGTCGCGATCCTCGCCGCCACTTTGGACCCGCCGCCGGCCAGCCTGGGGGTGACGCACTGGTCGTCGCGGCTGCTGGCGCCGCGGGTGGGGGTCGACCATGCCACCGTCGCGGCGGTGTGGAAGGAGTACGGGGTCCGCCCGTGGAAGGCGGAGACGTTCAAGTTCTCCACCGATCCGGAACTGGTGGCCAAGGTCACCGACGTCGTCGGCCTGTACCTCGCGCCCCCGGACAACGCGATCGTGTTGTGTGTGGATGAGAAGTCGCAGATCCAGGCGTTGAACCGGACCCAGAAGGTGCTGCCCATGGCACCGGGCCACGCTGAGCAGCGCACCCATGACTACGTCCGGCACGGCACCACCACCCTGTTCGCGGCGTTGGAGATCGCCACCGGGAAGGTCACCGGCCTATGTAAGGACCGGCACCGTCATCAGGAGTTCCTCGGTTTCCTCAAGCATGTGGCCCGCGCCTACCCGACCCAGGAGTTGCATTTGGTGATGGACAACTACGCCACCCACAAGAAGGCCGAGGTCCGTGACTGGCTCGCCGCCAACCCGCGGATCACGGTCCATTTCACCCCCACCTCCGGCTCCTGGCTGAACCTGGTCGAGGTCTGGTTCGGGATCATCGAACGCCAAGCCATCAGACGCGGGACCTTCACCTCGGTCCGCGACCTGACGGGCAAGATCCGCACCTTCATCAACGGATGGAACCGACGCAAACACCCATTCATGTGGACCAAAACCCCCGACCAGATTCTCGACCGAATGGACCGGAAACGTAAACAAGTCTCAACGACAAGCCACTAGCGTCGTATCGAACGCTCAAGCACGGCTGGTCTTTGTTCGACCGCCGGTGCGAGCAACTGGCCATAGTCTGAAGACGCGCCGCCTTGTCGCCCGCATCGGCAGTTCCGATCGCCCTGAACTCGGCATGAGCGTGACGCGCCGAGGGCCCTCGAGACCAGGGATCGCCCCGCCCAGACAAAGTGGCTTCCGCTACAGGTGGTCCCATCTGGGGTTCCTTACAGGTAGAAGGACGGACTGCCCGGTCCGCCGCCGCCCAGGAAGGAGCCCTGCCATGTCTCAGAGCACCCGCAGCGAGGCCAGACTCAAGGCGCGGAGCCAGCTCGTCAAACGCCAAGAGGAGTTGCTCGCGCGGGAAGCGAGGATCCGGACAGTGGTGCTGGAGGCGGCCGCCGCCCTGCTGAAGCGCGACCGCGCCGTCTTTGAGGCAGAGACGCGACTTGGCCAAGCACTCGCTCGGCTCACTTCGACGGAGCGGCTTCCCGTCAGCGAGGCCGCTGACCTGTGCGGGCTCAGCGCCCGCGAGGTTAGGCGCCTCATCCGCGGCAATGGTCATGACCGGACGGTGCGGGAATCTGGTGCGTTCCCTGACCCGCTGAGGACTGGCGGGGTGGAACGCTGATGGCCAGGGCTCCGCGCGGCTCGTCGCTGCCGCCCCGGTACGCGACCCTCCCGGAGGCAGTGGAGTACTGCAGAAGCTCTCGTCGTACCTTGGAGAGGCGCCTGTCCGAGGGGAAGCTCACCCGGTTCAACAACGGTGCGCGCGTGCTGGTCGATCTCAACGAGATCGATGCCCTGCTGCGGGGCAGATGGCGATAGCACCAGCCCGTTGCACGGAGAGCGAGGACACCGCGGGAACCGATGGGCCCGATGGCCGGCGTCACTGCCAGGCGTCGGAGACCCGCTTCGCGCGCTCGGCGTCGCGTTGAGCGGTAGCGGTCTGGTATCTGAGGGCCTGGGTGGCGGTCGTGTGCCCGAGCTGTTCCTGGATCTCGCGGACCGTGGCTCCGGCCTGTGCCGAGAGGGTCGCCCCGGTGGAGCGGAGGTCGTGGTTGCGCAGATCGGGTCGGCCGATCGCGGTGGCGGCCTTCTTGTGAGCCCGGCGCAACACGTCGTCGTTGAGGGGGCGGCCGAACGAGTCGGGGAACAGGAGCGCCTCCTGGCCGAGCTTCCCAAGCCTGGCGCGCCACGTCCGCAGGTCTGGGATGGTGTGCGGGAGGAGATGCACTGTCCGGACTGCGGCTGCGGTCTTCGGGGTCTGCAGGATCCGCTGCCGTCCGCCGTCCGCGGTGGTGACCTTTGCCACCGTGGCGCGCACGGTCAGGGTGCCGGCCTCAAGATCGAGGTCACGCGAGCGCAGCGCCAGGACTTCACCGATGCGCAGCGCGCACGTCACTGACAGCAGCAACGCGGGCCGCCACCTGGCAGGTGCCGCAGCAAGGTAGGCGTCGACTTCCGCGGCAGTCAACGTCTGGGGCTCCCTGACCCGCTCCGGGGTGCCGGCCCCTCGAAGGGTGCAGGGCGTCGAGGCGATGAGCCCGGCGTGCACTGCGGACGCGAACACCGACGCGAGGAGTTCGTAGGCCTTCCCGTTCTGGGTGGCCGCCCGGGACGGCAGATGGTCCCTCCATGCCTCGATGTCCTCCCGGGTCACCGCGGTGATCTCCATCCGTCCGAGCGGTGACCCCGCAACGGTCAGTCGCCACAGCTTGCGGTAGTTGTCGGCGGTGGTCGGCTTGATCGGCCTCCTGGACCTGGAGGCGCGGCGGTCGATGTCGGCGGCCGCCCACTCGTTCACGGTCTGTGCCTTGGGTTCGGCCCCGTCCGACTGGCGCCGGGATGTGGGTCGGGTCCAGGTGTCGAGTTCGATCAAGCGTAGTTCGGCGGTGCGCCAGTAGGACGCGTCGGTCTTGCGTTCGAACGTGCGCGCGTACCGCCGGCCGTCCGGGCCGACGTACCGGGCCTGCCATTTCTTGGTCGGCAGCTGCCGTAAGCCCTCGCTCATCAAGATCCTCTCTCGCTCTCAGGATGGCACTTCTGTGCCCACCGTGTGCCCATCTGGTGGCATTTCCTGGCGGAGGGTGACGTACGGTGGCGGACCGTAGAAATGAAGAAACCCCCAGTCAGAAGGCCTTTAGCCTTGCCAACCGGGAGTTCCCAGATGTGTCCGAGAGAGGACTTGAACCTCCATGCCCTAAACGGGCACTAGCACCTCAAGCTAGCGCGTCTACCTATTCCGCCACCCGGACGAGTGGTGTTCCCCCGAGGGGGAGCGACAAGGAACTCTAGCAGGTTCGGGGTGGGGGAGCGCAAATCGCCTAGGCTTGGTGCATCGAGGAGGAGTCAATGGTCGTCAACGCCACGTTCGAGATCGAGATCACGCCCGAGGACGGGCTGTTGCCCGGCACCCGCCGCTTCGAGTTCGCGAAGGTCTGGTCGGGCGACGCCGTGGGTGCCAGCCGAGGGTTCATGCTGTCGGCGGGGGAGCCCACCGACGGCACCGCGGGCTATGTGGCGCTCGAGGTGTTCGAGGGTCGGCTCGGTGACCGGAGCGGCACAGTCGCCTTCCAGCAGTTCGGCACGATGCGTGGCGGTGAGCAGGATCTGCGCTATGAGCTCGTGCCCGGGTCCGGGACGGGCGAGCTGGCGGGTGCGACAGGCGTCCTCACCGTCGAGATCGACGACGAGGGTACGCACCACGTCGTCCTCGACCTGGCCTGACTCCGGGCATCAGCGGTAGGCGTTCGGGCCGCCGGAGATGTCGTCGAGCGCCGCGACGATCGGCGGGACGAGTTCCTTGCGGTCGATGTCGAGCAGTTCGGCCAACTGGTCGGTGGTGCGCGGTCCGATCAGTGCCGAGGCCACCTGCGGCGCGTCGCGGGTCCACAGCAGCGCGACCTGGGCGGGCGTGAACCCCAGGCCCTGCGCGGCGTGGGCCACCGCGTCGACGATCGCCGCCGATCGCGGCTGGAGGTAGGGCTCCAGGAACCACCCGAAATGATCCGACGCGGCGCGCGAGTCCCGCGGAAGGCGCCCGCCCCGGTACTTCCCGGTCAGGGCGCCCCGGCCGAGGCTGGACCACGCCAGGATCCCGAGCCGGTGGTGCCGTGCGGCGCCCACGACCTCCACCTCGGCGCGGCGAGCGAGCAGCGAGTATTCGACCTGGACGCTGCTCAACGTCGTGCGGACGCGGTCGGCCTCCTGCCATGTCGCGGCGGTGGCGGTCTGCCAGCCGACGAAGTTCGACACTCCGACGTAACGCGCCATGCCACGGCTGACGGCCGAGTCGAGCGCCGAGAGAGTCTCCTCGATGGGGGCGTCCCCCCAAGCGTGTACCTGCCAGAGGTCGACATGGTCGGTGCCCAGCCGGCGCAGCGAATGTTCGAGATCGCCGAGCAGCGCCGCCCGGGAGGTGTCGATCACCCGCCGGCCGCCGCGGATGACGAAGCCGGCCTTCGTTGCCAGGACCACCTCGTCGCGGGGCAGGCCGGCGGCGAGTGCCTTGCCGATCATCTTCTCCGCGACCCCCGCGCCGTAGGCCGGGGCGGTGTCGATCAGATTGCCGCCCCCGTCGACGAAGTCGCGTAGCAGGTCGCGCGCCTGTGGCCAGTCGACGTCGCGTCCCCACGACATCGTGCCCAGCCCGAGGCTGGACACCGACAGGCCGGAGGCTCCGAGTGCTCTCTGCTGCATCGGCGAGCGTCCTCAGGCCTGCAGCACGCCGGTCAGGATCAGCACGGCGACGACGGCCGCCAGGATCAGCCGGTAGAGGACGAAGATTCGGAAGTTGTGGGTCGAGACGTAGCGCAGCAGCCAGGCGATCACGGCGTACCCGATGCCGAACGCCAGCACGGTGGCCACGATCGTCGGGCCCCATGCGGTGCTGGCGTCGTCGCCGATGTCCTTGAGCTTGTACAGGCCGGAGCCGAAGACGGCGGGGATCGCCAGCAGGAAGGCGTAACGCGTCGCCGCCGGCCGCGTGTAGCCCATGAAGAGGCCGCCGGAGATGGTCGCGCCCGAGCGGGACACCCCAGGCACCAGTGCGGCGGCCTGGAACAGTCCGAACAGGATGCCGTCGCGCCACGTCAGCTGCTTGAGCTCGCGGGTGTTGTCGCCTGCCATGCGGTCGGCGACGGCCAGGAAGATCGCCACGCCGGCCAGCATCGTGACGGTGATCCACAGGTTGCGCAGCGACGTGTCGATGGCGTCCTGGAAGAGCAGGCCGAGGATGACGATCGGGATCGACCCGATGATGACAAGCCATCCCATGCGCGCGTCCGGATCGGTCCGCTCGACGGTGCCGCGCAGGCTCCCGAACCATTGCGTGATGATTCGGGCGATGTCCTTGCGGAAGTAGACGAGGACCGCGGACTCGGTGCCGAGCTGGGTGACGGCGGTGAAGGCTGCCCCGGGGTCACGGCCGTCGAAGAGCAGTTGCCCCACGATCGACACGTGAGCACTCGATGAGATGGGCAGGAACTCCGTGAGCCCCTGCACGACGCCCAGCACGATGGCCTCGAACCAGCCCACGTCACAGTCCCTTCACCTCGACCGACCGCCCACCCTACCGCTGACGGATTGCATTCCGGCGGTCGTGTCGCGCCTGGGGTTGTCGGGACGAGGGGAGCCGGGTGCGGATAGTCGACCCCGGACCGGTCGGACGGTGTCCCGGCAATCGGCGGGTTCCGGTTTGAGGAGGCGGTGAACGTCGCCGGAGGGTTGTGGGGGAAGTTACGTGAAGAAAGTTGTCCACATCCCTTGATTAGCACGGCTGTTCTATTTAGAATGAGGGTATGCATCAGGGACAGATCACCACCGGGCAGGCGTTGAGCCTGCTCGAGTCGGCGCTGTCCCGGATCGACCACGAGGGTCGCGCCGGGATGGGCTCGGAGGAGCGGTTGGATCTGATGCGCCGCGCCCGGAAGGTCGCGGACAGGGTGGGGAGTCTTGCGTCGGTGCTCACCGCGGAGGTCGAGTCGGCGCAGGCGTCGATGCGCGCCGCGGGAACACCGCTCACGTCGTTCCTGTCCACCTCGGAGACCAGGGATTCGCGGGACGCGGCCCGCGAGGTGTTCAAGGCCCGCGACGTGGCCAAGCTCGGCCAGGTGAGGCAGGCGGCCCTGGACGGGGAGGTGTCGTCGGATCAGGCCGCCGCGATCACCCAGGGCATGAACCAGATGCCCCAACAGTTCACCGATGAGCAGCGCGGCCAGGCGGAGCAGGTGTTCCTCGACAAGGCCAAGACGATGCCGGCCAGGAAGCTGGCCCGGATGGCCGATGAGGTCGCGGCGCAGGTCGCCCCGGAGCTTGCGCGGTCGTTGGAGGAGAAGGCGAAGGGTCTTGATGCGCAGCGGCGGCGTGCGGTGCAGCGGCGGCACCTGTCCTATGGGGATGACGGGGACGGGTCGGTGTGGTTCAAAGGATCCCTGCCGCAGGTGGAGGCGGCGCCGTTCGTCGCGTTGATCGAGGCGCATGTCCAGGCCGACAGGGTCGCCGAGAAGGACCGCGACGAGGGGCTCCGGTCACTCAAGCCCGGGCCGCGGGTGCTGCGGGAGCAGCGCGACGCGGGAGAGGGGCGGACGCCGGATCAGCGGCGCGCCGACGCTTTGGTGGCGGCGATTGGGGAGCATCGGGACGGGCCGCAGGTCGCCGGTGACCGGCCCCGGATCGTGGTCACCATTGAGGAGAAGGATCTGCGGGAGCGGGCCGAGGCCTGCGGGGTCCTCGCCAACGGGGCGGAGGTCGGGCCGGGGGAGTTGCGGCGGATGTGCTGCGACGCGGACCTCATGCCCGTGGTCCTCGGATCGGAGTCGGAGATCCTCGACGTCGGCCGCCAGTACCGGCTCGTCACCCCGGCCATCCGGAGAGCGTTGTCGATTCGGGACAAAGGGTGTGTGTTCCCGGGATGCCGGGCGAAGGACACGGCCTGTCAGGCGCACCACGTCATCCCCTGGTGGGCCGGCGGAGCCACGGCGATGAACAACCTGGCACTCCTATGTCCACACCATCACGCGGTGATCGAACCCGACCGGTTCGAACCCGGGGCGGACCAATGGCGGATCACGTTCCACCCCGACACCGGGAAACCCGAAGTCCACGCACCCCAGCGCATGGCCAAGTACCTGTGACCAGGGGGCCCTCGGGGGTGGCGGTTACTCTTGCCCACATGACGAAGCTGGTGCTCATTCGGCACGGCCGGTCCACGGCCAACGCCGACGGGATCCTCGCCGGGCGGATGCCGGGCATCGCCCTCGACGAGGTCGGACGACGGCAGGCCGCCGAGTTGGGCGACCTCCTGTCCGGCGCGAACCTGGCGGCCGTGTACACCTCCCCGGTCGAACGTTGCCGGGAGACGGCAGCGCTCGCGGGGTTCCCCGAAGCTGACGTCGTGGAGGCACTCACCGAATGTGACTATGGCGACTGGACGGGCTCGAAGCTGGAGTCCCTGGTCGGCGAGCCGGTGTGGGCCGAGATCCAGGCCACACCGTCGCTCGTGACGTTCCCTGGCGGCGAGTCCATGTCGGCGATGTTCGACCGGGTGACCTTGGCCGCAACCACCCTCGCCGAACGCCATGGCCCCGACGGCACCGTCGTCGTCTTCTCCCACGGGGACCCCATCAAGGCGATCCTCGCCCACGCCTTCGGGATGCCCCGGGACGAGTTCCAGCGGGTGCACGTGGCCCCCGGCGGCATCTCCGTCATCGAGTACCGGCCCGAGCGCCCCATGGTGCTCTGCGTGAATGCGGGCGGCCCGATCGCGGCCCTGCTGGCCGCGCTCTCGGCCCCCACCGTCGGCGGTGGCGATGTCGCCGGCCCCTCCGAGCCCCGCCGATAGGCTGGCACCATGCTTCTCGAGTTCGATCGTCCTGACCGCTGCGTCGTGGGGACCGTCGGCCAGCCCGGGCAGCGGCTGTTCCTCATCCAGGTGGCCCAGGGCAACCGGCTCGCCGCCGTCGCCCTGGAGAAGCAGCAGGCCCAGATGCTGGGCATGCGCATCGGCGAGGTTCTCGACCAGTTGGCCGAACTCGGTCACGACGTGCCCGAGCCGCACCCGCCCGCCGACATGGGCCCGCTCGACGTGCCCGTCGACGTCGCCTTCCGTGCGGCGGCAATCGGCCTGGCCTGGGACCAGGACCGCGGCCGGATCGTCCTCGAACTCTTCTCGGTCGAGGTCGACGACGACAGTGGCGAGAACTCCCTCCTGCAGATCCTGCTCGCCCCCGCGATGGCCCGCGAGTTCTCCGCGCGCGCCGACTTCATCGTGTCGTCCGGACGCCCGGCCTGCCCGGCCTGCGGACAACCGCTCGACGTGGAGGGACACATCTGCCCGCGTGCCAACGGCTACCGCGGACCCCTGTTCCCATGACAACGCCACGCGGCGCCCTAACGATCCTCGGGCGCCTGGTCGACGCCTCCAACGGAACCTTCCTCGCCACCGACGAGGACGCCACCCGCTGGGTGTACAAACCCGTGGCGGGCGAGGCCCCCCTGTGGGACTTCCCCGACGGCACGCTCGGCCGCCGGGAGGTGGCCGCCTACGAACTGTCCCGCCACCTCGGGGTGGACATCGTCCCCCCGACCGTGTGGTGCGAAGGCCCGCTCGGCGAGGGGTCGGCGCAGCTGTTCGTCGACGCGGCCCCCACGGACCTCATCGACCTGCTCGAACCATCCGACCTCAACGAGCAGTGGATGCCGATCCTCAGCGCCGTGACCGAGGACGAGAAGCCCGTCATCCTCGCGCACCGCGACGACGAACGGCTCCGCCGCGTCGCGCTCTTCGACGTCATCGTCAACAACGCGGACCGCAAGGCCTCCCACCTGCTCGCGGCCGGAGACCATGTCCTCGGGGTGGACCACGGGGTCTGCCTCAACAGCGACGACAAGCTCCGCACGGTCCTCTGGGGCTGGGCGGGGGATCCGCTCACCGACGACGAACACGCCCTGGTAGCGACGGCCGCCGCCCTCGAAGCCCCCGTGGCGCCCGGTCTGGCGGACGAGGAGTGGAACGCGGTGGCCACACGCGCCGGACGGCTGCTCGCTCAAGGCACATTCCCCAGGCCGGGAGGTGGGTGGCCCGCCATCCCGTGGCCGCCGCTTTAACCATCAACCACGCGCTATGTTGGGGGCCATGTATGCCTGGGCCCCCGTCACCGTGCCGACCCTGCCACCGTCCGTCGATGTACCGGACCGGCTGAGCCTTTTCGACACCGGCGAGGGCACCATCGTTCCCGTCGGGCCCGCGGATGGCGCCGCTCGGATGTACGTCTGCGGGATCACGCCCTACGACGCGACGCACCTGGGCCATGCCAACACCTACGTCGCCTTCGACCTAGTCAACCGGGTGTGGCGTGACCTCGGTCTCGAGGTCGACTACACGCAGAACGTGACAGACGTCGACGACCCGCTGCTGGAACGCGCCGCCGCGACCGGCCAGGAGTGGGAGGAGCTCGCCGAGGACCAGACCGAGCTGTTCCGCAGCGACATGGAGGACCTGCGCGTCCTGCCCCCGGACAACTACATCGGTGCGGTCGAGTCCATCTCCTGCGTCATCAAGCTCATCGAGGAACTGGTGCCCGGCGGGCTTGTGTACCAGGTCGACGATCCCGACCACCCCGACTGGTACTTCCGCACCCCCGAAGCACCCGGCTTCGGGGCCGTCAGCCACCTCGACGAGGCCCGGATGATCGACGTGTTCCGCGACAACGGGGGAGACCCCGACCGCCCCGGCAAGAAGCACCCGCTGGACGCGCTGGTCTGGCGTTTCGCCCGGCCCGGCGAACCGAGCTGGACCTCGTCGCTCGGCGCCGGCCGACCGGGCTGGCACATCGAGTGCACCGCCATCTCGCTGAGGTACCTCGGCCCGGACTTCGACGTCCAGGGCGGCGGCTCGGACCTCGTCTTCCCCCACCACGAGATGTGCGCCGCCGAGGCCGTGGCCGCGACCGGCCAGCCGATGGCATCCGCCTTCGTCCACTCCGGCATGGTTGGCCTCCACGGCGAGAAGATGAGTAAGTCCAAGGGCAACCTCGAACTGGTCAGCAGGCTCCGGCACAGCGGTGCGGACCCGATGGCGATCCGGCTCGCGCTCCTCGACCACCACTACCGCAGCGACTGGGAATGGACCCCCGACCAGCTCGACCGCGCCACCGAGCGGCTCCAGCACTGGCGCGCGGCCGCCCACCGCGACACCGCGCCGGCTGCCGACCGGGCCATCGCCGAGATGCGGCGCGCCCTGCGCTCCGATCTCGACGCCCCCGCCGCGCTACGGGCCGTCGACGAGTGGGCCGATTCCGTCGCCGTCGAAGACGGCGACCCTGAGGCGGCCCTCCGGATGGTCACCGCCGTCGACGCGCTGCTGGGGATCCGGCTCTAGGCGGTAGGCTGCGGGCCGTGAAGTCCTTCGAACAGCTTTTCGACCAGCTCACCGAGACCGCACGGACCCGCCCCGAGGGCTCCGGGACCGTCGCCCGACTCGACGCCGGGGTCCATGCCATCGGCAAGAAGGTCGTCGAAGAGGCCGCCGAGGTCTGGATGGCGTCCGAATACGAGTCGAAGGACCAGGCGGCCGAGGAGATCAGCCAGCTGCTGTATCACCTGCAGGTGATGATGATCGCCCTCGACCTCGACCTCGAAGACATCTACCGCTACCTCTGACAAAGGGCACTCCGTGAGCACTGAACGACTCCTGCGCATCGCCGTCCCCAACAAGGGCGCCCTGGCCGAGCCCGCCGCCGCCATGCTGCGGGCCGCCGGCTACCGGCAGCGCACCGACTCCAAGGACCTGACGCTCATCGACGCCGACCACGGCGTCGAGTTCTACTACCTGCGTCCCCGCGACATCGCCGTCTACATCGGCCGCGGGCATCTCGACGTCGGCATCACCGGGCGCGACATGCTGCTGGACTCGGGTGCCGACGCCGTCGAGATCATGCAGCTCGGGTTCGCCGGGTCCCGGTTCCGCTTCGCCGCCCCCGGTGGCGCGTCCATGACCGTCGAGGACATTCAGGGCAAGCGCGTCGCCACGTCCTACCCAGGGCTGCTGCGCGGCTACCTGCAGGAGCGCGGCATCGACGCGGAACTCGTCAAGCTCGACGGTGCCGTCGAATCCGCGATCCGCCTCGGCGTCGCCGATGTCGTCGCCGATGTGGTGGACACCGGCACCACCCTCAAGCGCGCGGGGCTGCAGCTCTTCGGCGAGGCGATCTGCACGTCCGAAGCCGTCCTCATCCGCCGCACCGATGCCGAGCTGCCCGCCGGGGTCGTCGGCCTCGAGGAGCGCCTCAATTCGGTGCTCGTCGCGCAGAACTACCTGATGATGGACTACAACGTCGCCGAGGAGAACCTCCCCGCCACCACGGCCCTCGCGCCGGGCGTCGAGGGGCCCACCGTGTCGACGTTGGCCAAGGAGGGCTGGTTCGCCGTCCGTGTCCTCGTGCCGCGTGAACGCGCCCACCTCCTCATGGACCGGCTCTACGAGGCGGGGGCACGCGGCATCCTCATGACCGAACTCGCCGCCTGCCGTCTGTGACCGAACAGCCCGGCCCTGAGCGGCTGTCCTACACGAGCGCCCCGGCGCTCGCCACCGGCGTCGTGCTGTCCATCGTCCTCATGTCGTTCTCCCTGTTCGGCTGGTGGGCGATCGGCAAGGACGTCCGCGACCGCGTCACCTGGGCTCAGGGCGGGACCCTGCTGCTCATGGTGCTGCTGATGGTCGCCATCATGCTGTCGGTCGGCTACTCCCACCTGTGGGCGCGCGACGGCATGGTGGTCGTCCGCAACGGGCCGATTGTCCACCGCTACCGCGTCGACCAGATCGCCGGCGTCCGGCTCAGGCCCGGTGACGCCTGGGCAGGCCTGATCATCAAGGGCGACGGGGAGGTCAAGCGGCGCGCCGTGCTGGCCATCCAGTCCCTCGAGGGCGCCGGCGGCCAGCGCAAGGTCGTCGAACTGCGCACCTGGCTGGTACGCAACGGCGCAACGTCCCGCGACGTCGACCCGGCTCTGCTCGACCAGCCGCCCGCCCCCGACGCCGACGGCGAACAGGACGCCTGACCCGTCACATGATGCCGCGCTTGCGCAGCAACTCCTCGATCTCGGCGTCCTCCGGGTCCACGCCCTTCGCCTTCGGCTGCTGAACCTGCGCCGGCTTCGTCTGGCCCTTCTCGACCTGCTGCGGCTTCGACGCGTTGGCGGCCGGGGGTGTCTTCGACGGAGAAGCAGCCGGTGCCTGCTTCGCGCGGCGGGGCAGGAAAGCCCCGACGACAGCGAGCAGCAGGCCGCCGCCCAGGAGGCCCACACCCCATGTAGTCACGTCGGTCCAAGGCGTCTGCTGGAACCAGTCGATGACGGCGAGCACCCCGTCCGCGACGAGCTGCGTCAGGCCGGTCAGGTACAGACCCACCACCATGGCTGCGATGCCCAGCCCGATGAGGGCGGGGCGGACCTGCCGGTGCCGGGCCGTGACCCCGGCGGTGATCGCCAGGATCAGCGTCGCGACTCCGATGGTTGCCAGAAGCGTGATCTGCATGCCTCCAGTCTCCCACAGTCCCCACCCGCCGGAGCCGGGCGCTAGGGTGGCCCGCATGCCCGAACTGCCCCGGTCCCTGAGCCAGCCGAACGCCAGGTTCGCCGGCGACGACGGTGCTCCCGACCCACTCGTCCGGGCGGCGTTGGTGCGCTCAGGCGAGGACGCCGTCGCCTACCTGCGGGCGGTGGTGGCCCTGTGCACGTCGCGGCTCCTCATGCCGATCGTCGCGAGCGGCGACGGGACCGGCGAACCCGACCCGGACCGGCATGCGGAGATGGCCGCGGTCACCCTCGCCGACCCGACGGGCACCTATCTTCTCGCGTTCACGGGCTACGACTCGCTGCGCGCATGGCAGGCCGACGCCCGCCCGGTGCCGTGCCTCCTCGACGAACTCGCCGGCACGGCGGAACCCGCCGGGGCGACGATGCTGCTCATCGACGTGGCCGGACCCGCCCCCATGGTGGTGGGTGACGACGTCGTGGCGATGCTCGCCGACGGCAACTCACTTGTGGAGCTCGATGACGGGGGATTCGGCTGGGCACGGAGCGCCTAGCCCGATTGGTGTTCGTCAGCACCGAGGCGTATGATGTTCCGAGTTATCCGGCGGCTTCGGCTGTCCGTGCGCAAAGTGGAGTCAATCCCACCCGAGTCGCCCCAGGCGTCCGGGTCGCCCCGATGAGCGGTTCGTCCGCGTCGTCCAGGGTTGAGTGAGGCCTCTGCATGTGCAGGGGCCGTTTTCGTCGGTACCCCGTTCAACTCACCCTGGAGGACACATCAGTACTGAACCGCGGATCAATGATCGCATCCGAGTACCCGAAGTCCGGCTCGTCGGCCCCAACGGCGAGCAGGTCGGCATCGTGCGCGTCGAGGACGCCCTGCGTCTGGCGGCGGAAAACGATCTGGATCTTGTCGAGGTGGCGCCGATGGCCCGCCCGCCGGTGGCCAAGCTCATGGACTACGGCAAGTTCAAGTACGAGGCCGCCCAGAAGGTGCGCGACGCCCGACGCAACCAGTCGAACGTCACCACCAAGGAGATGAAGCTCCGCCTCAAGATCGACGATCACGACTACGAGACGAAGAAGGGCCACGTCGTCCGGTTCCTCAAGGCCGGCGACAAGGTCAAGATCACCATCATGTTCCGTGGCCGCGAGCAGTCCCGCCCCGAGCTGGGCATGGAACTGCTCAAGCGCCTCGCGGACGACGTCACCGAGTTCGGCTACGTCGAATCGGCCCCCAAGCAGGACGGCCGCAACATGCTGATGGTGCTCGGTCCCACCAAGAAGAAGACCGAGGCACGGGCCGAGCACGCAGCCGACCGCGACCGCCGCATGGCGGAGCGCCGCGAGGCGGCCGAGCAGGAACGCCAGATGGAGGCGGAAATGCGCGCGGCCAACTCCGGAGGCCACAAGAAGAAGCGTGGCCCCGCCGACAACATGGACCCAGACATCGACCTCTGACGAGGCCGACCACAAGAAGAAAGCGAGCCACATATGCCGAAGATGAAGTCGCACTCCGGCGCGAAGAAGCGGTTCAAGACCACCGGGTCGGGCAAGCTCACCCGCCGCCAGGCCAACCTGGGCCACCTCAACGCCCACAAGGCCTCCACCCGCCTGCGCCGCCTGTCGAACCCGACCGACGTGTCCTCCGCGGACGCGAAGAAGATCCGCAAGCTGCTCGGCAAGCACAAGGGCCGCTGAACCGGCGCCCAGCCGCACCTCACCCATCTGACATCCACATCTTTCAAGGAGAACCCCCATGGCACGCGTGAAGCGTTCTGTGAATGCGCACAAGAAGCGCCGTGAAGTCCTCGAGCTCGCGTCCGGCTACCGCGGTCAGCGCTCCCGCCTGTACCGCAAGGCCAAGGAGCAGATGCTCCACTCCGCCACCTACTCGTACCGCGACCGCCGTGCGAAGAAGGGCGACTTCCGCAGCCTCTGGATCCAGCGGATCAACGCGGCCGTGCGGGCCGAGGGCATGACCTACAACCGCTTCATCAGCGGCCTGAAGGCTGCCGGTGTCGAGGTCGACCGCAAGATGCTGGCCGAGCTCGCCGTCAACGACACCGCGGCCTTCAACGCCCTGGTCGCCGTGGCCAAGGACAACCAGCCGGCCGCCGCCTGAGGCAGCCTGCATGACGACCGAACCGAACGCCGCGCCCGGCCTCAACTCCACGGTGCTGCGTTCGGTTCGTCGTCTCACGCAGCGACGCGGCCGTGACCTGACCGGGCGGTTCCTCGTCGAGGGCCGCCAGGCGGTTCGCGAGGCGCTCGCCGCCCCCAACCTCGTCGAACAGATCATCGTCGATGACCCGGGCAAGCACGCCGATCTCCTCGGCGGCGTCGACGTGCCCGTCTCGCGCGCCGACGAGCACCAGATGCGCCAGCTCAGCGACACCGTGACCCCGCAGGGGATCATCGCGGTGTGCCGTCAGCTGGACTTCGGCTGGGACGTCCTCGACGGCGCCCGCCTCGTCGTCATCTGCGCCCAGGTCCGCGACCCCGGCAATGCCGGCACCGTCATCCGCTGCGCCGACGCCTTCGGTGCCGACGCGGTGATCCTGACCTCGGGGAGCGTGGAGATCTACAACCCCAAGACGGTCCGCTCCACCGTCGGCAGCCTGTTCCACATGCCAATCGTCACTGGCGCGTCGCTAGACGACGCCGTGGCCCGCGTCAAGGGCCTCGGCATGACGGTCCTCGCCGCCGACGGGGACGGGCAACCCCTCGACCTGAAGGCCGCGGCGGGCGAACTCAACGGCCCCGTCGCCTGGATCATGGGCAATGAGGCGTGGGGCCTCCCGGCTGAGGACGCCCGGCTGGCGGACGAGGTGGTGGCCGTGCCAATGTGGGGCCAGGCCGAGAGCCTGAACCTGTCCAGCGCAGCGGCGGTGTGCCTGTACGCCACCGCCTCCGCACAACGACGCTCGCAGAAGGAGGCCCCAGACCGTGTCCGGGCCCAATGACAACTTCGACCCCAAGCAGGTCGCCGCGCTCGATCCCGACGCGATCCAGTCCGCGGTCGACGCGGCTCTGGCCGCAATCGCCGGCGCCGGAACGACGGCGGACCTCAAGGCGGCGCGGCACGACCACGCAGGGGACAACTCTCCGCTGGCACTGGCCAACCGGGAGATCGGCGCCCTGCCCCCGCAGGCCCGTCGCGAGGCCGGGCAGCGGGTCGGGCAGGCCCGCGCAGCGATCAACCGTGCCCTCGCCGAGCGTCAGGAGGCCGTCTCCGCGGCCGAACTCGAGGCTGCGCTCGTCGCGGAGCGCGTCGACATGACTCTGCCGGTGGCGCTGGCCCCGCAGGGCGCCCTCCACCCCGTCACCACCCTCATCGACGAGATGATCGACGTGTTCGTCGGCATGGGCTGGCAGGTCGCCGACGGGCCGGAACTCGAGGCCGAGTGGTACAACTTCGACGCACTCAACCTCGCCCCGGACCACCCGGCTCGCGCGCTGCAGGACACCCTCTGGGTGGATCCGCCGTCGGCCGGCACCCTGCTGCGCACCCAGACCTCCCCGGTCCAGGTCCGCGCGCTGCTCGAGCGCGGTGTCCCGCTCTACGTCGTCAGCCCCGGCAAGGTGTTCCGCGCCGACGAGTACGACGCCACCCACCTGCCCGTCTTCCACCAGCTCGAGGGTCTCGTCGTGGACAAGGGCATCTCCATGGCGGATCTCCGCGGGACCCTTGACCACCTGGCCCGCGCGATGTTCGGCGACGTCGAGACCCGCATGCGTCCCCACTACTTCCCGTTCACCGAGCCAAGCGGCGAGGTCGACCTGCAGTGCTTCGTGTGCCACGGCGAGTCCGTCGGCAACCCCGACCGCCCCTGCCGGACCTGCCGGTCCGAGGGGTGGATCGAGTGGGGCGGCTGCGGCGTCGTCAACCCCCGCGTGCTCCGGGCGTGCGGGATCGACACCGACGTGTACTCGGGCTTCGCCTTCGGCATGGGCGTCGACCGCACCGTCATGTTCCGCACCGGCGCCCCGGACCTCCGCGACTTCGTCGAGGGCGACATCCGGTTCAGCCGTTCGATCCTTGGAGGTGCCCGATGAAGGCCCCCGTCTCCTGGCTGCGCGACCTCGTCACGCTGCCGTCCGACGTCACCACCGCGACCTTGGCCGAACGGTTCACCAGCGTCGGCCTCACCGTCGAGCACATCGAGTCCACCGGCTCGCCCATCACCGGGCCGCTGACCGTCGGCCGCGTGCTCAGCTTCGTCGACGAGCCGCAGAAGAAGGGCAAGATCATCCGGTACTGCCGGGTCGACGTCGGCGCCCACAACGATCCGGCCACCGACGATGTCCCCGCCAGCCGCGGCATCGTCTGCGGCGCGCTCAACTTCGAGGAGGGCGACCTCGTCGTCGTGGCGCTGCCCGGCACGGTTCTGCCCGGCGACTTCGAGATCTCCGCGCGCAAGACCTACGGCCACATCTCCGACGGCATGATCTGCGCCGAGGACGAGATCGGACTCGGCGACGACCACGCCGGCATCATGGTGCTCGCCCCCGGCTCGGCGGAGCCCGGCGACGACGCCATCGACCTGCTGTGGAACTCCGACGAGGTGCTCGACCTCGACGTCACGCCGGACCTGTCGTACTGCCTCTCGATGCGCGGACTGGCCCGCGAGGCGGCGATCACGTCGGCCGTCTCCTTCGAGGACCCGTACCGGCACCACCTTCCGGCCCCCGTCGAGGGCGGACACCCGATCGTGCTCGAGAGTGACCGCTGCTCGGCGTTCGTCGCGCTCACCATCGACGGCATCGACCCCCAGGCTCCCAGCCCCCGCTGGATGGCGGACCGGCTGCGCGCCTCGGGCGTGCGGTCCATCTCGCTGGCCGTCGACGTGACCAACTACGTGATGCTCGAGTCGGGGCAGCCGCTGCACGCCTACGACGCCGACAGACTGCAGGGACCCATCCGGGTCCGGATGGCCCGGGAGGGCGAACGGCTCGTCACGCTGGACGGCCAGGAACGCGTCCTCGACGCCGACGACGACCTGCTCATCACCGACGACTCGGGCCCCATCGGGCTGGCGGGCGTCATGGGCGGCGAGACCACCGAGGTGTCCGCGTCCACCACCGCGATCGTGCTGGAGGCAGCGCACTTCGACGCCCCGTCGGTGTCGCGGACCTTCCGCCGCCACGGCCTGCCGTCCGAGGCCTCCAAGCGCTTCGAGCGCGGCGTGGACCCGCACCTTCCCTACGCGGCCGCCCGCCGCGCCGCCGACCTGCTGACCAGGCACGGCGGAGGCGCTGTCACCGCGGAGACCATCGTCGGGGGCACCCCGGCGCCGCACCGGGTCGATCTCCGCGCCGGCCTCATTCCCGCGGTGCTCGGCACCCGAGTCGACCAGGAGGAGTCCGTGCGGCTCCTCGAGGCGGCCGGCGTGTCCGTCACCGCCCTCGGCGACTCCCTCACCCTCGAGGTGCCGAGCTGGCGTGGCGACCTCGTCGACCCCTACGACATCGTCGAAGAGGTCGGCCGCCACATCGGCTACGACCGGATCGGGCTGCGTGTGCCCGTCCCGCCCGTGAGCCGCGGACTCGACCCCGTAATCCGTGACCGCCGCGCCGCGCTGCGTGCGGCGGCGGGCATCGGCTTCACCGAGATCCTCACGCTGCCCTTCGCCTCCTCCGAGGAACTCGACCACTTGGGGATTCCCGCCGACGACGCGCGCCGTCGCCTCATCCGTCTGGCGAACCCGCTGGCCGAGACGCATCCCTACTTGCGCACCACCCTCCTTCCCGGACTGCTGGCCGCGGTGGGACGGAACACGTCGCGCAGCCTCACGGACCTCGCCCTCTTCGAGCAGGGGAGGGCCTACCTGGCCGATGACGAGCCCAGCGCCGCTCCGCGCCCCGGCGTCTCGGCCCGGCCCAGCGACGAGGAACTCGCCCAGATCGAGGGTGCGATCCCGCATCAGCCGCACCTGCTCGCCGGCGTCGTCACGGGCAACTGGCTCCAGGCCGGCTGGTCCGGACCGGCCGTTCCCGCGGACTGGACCCACGTGGTCGCGCTCGCCGAGGGCGTCGCGGCGGCCGTGGGGCTCCGAGTGACCCGTCGCTCCGCCGAGATGGCGCCCTGGCACCCCGGCCGCTGCGCCGAGCTGGCGCTCGACGGCGAGGTCATCGGGTATGCGGGCGAGCTGCACCCCGAGGTGGTGCGCACCCTGCGTCTGCCGGAACGCACCGCCGCCGTCGAGTTCGACCTCGGGGCGCTGCTGGCGAAGGCCTCCTTCGGCGGCACGATCGGCACTTTGTCGTCGTTCCCGCTGGCCAAGGAGGACGTGGCCCTCATCGTGGGCGAGGACGTTCCGTCCGCAGCCGTCGCGGAGGCGCTCACCGAAGGAGCCGGCGATCTGCTCGAGAGCATCTCGCTGTTCGACGTCTACACCGGGGACCAGGTGGGTGAGGGCCGCAAGTCGCTCGCGTTCGCGCTGCGTTTCCGGGCAGACCGCACCCTCACCGACGCCGAGGCGGCGCAGGCGAGGCAGGCAGCCGTCGACGTCGCGGTCGAGCGCTTCGACGCGGTTCAGCGCGCCTGAGTACGGGGTACGCTTCAGGGGTGTACATCACCCGGCACCAGCCCCCCGCCTCACCGCGGGGGCCGGACTTCGACGCCCTCGTGGCCGAGGCGGGCCTGTGGCGCGGGGTCGCCACGGATATGTTCGGCGACGACGATGTGGAGGCCGGTGCGAAGGCGCTGTGGGCCAAGAGCATGCGCTCCGAGTACCGGCTGACGGAACGTTTCGTCGCGCGCGATGGCTCCGGGAGTCCTCTCGGGGTCGGGTCCCTGTCCACCCCGCGGCGCGAGAACCTGCACCTCGCGGAAATGGGCATCGTCGTGGATCCCCGGTTCAGACGCCGGGGGATCGGCTCGGCCCTGTACGACGAGATGACCGCGGCCGCCCGGGCCCACGGCCGCCGGACGTTCCAGAGCTTCACATGGGAGCCTCTCGAGCCGGCCGGCGAGCGCTCACTGAAGGGAGTGCAGGGGGACGGGGCGCTGGACCCGGATGGGCCGTCGGCGCGGTTCCTGCTCGGGCGCGGATTCAGGCTCATCCAGATCGAGACCATGTCGGGGCTCGACGTGCCCTCCTCCGAGGAACTGGACGCCGCGGCATCCGCCGCGCGGGCGGCGACCCCCGCCGACTACGAGGTCCTCACCTGGCGCGGCGCCACCCCGGATGAACTCCTGAGCGACATGGCGCTCCTCCACGTCGCCATGAGCAGCGACGTCCCGATGGGCGACGCCGACGTGGAACCGGCCCAGGTGGACCCGAAGCGCGTCCTCGACGGAGACAACGCCTTCCTGGCCGCGGGCCTCGACCTGCTCTTCGCGGCCGTCCGCCACGTCCCGAGCGGCCGACTGGTGGCGTTCACGCGCCTCATCCGCGAGCCGGACCGTGCCGTCGCGGGTCAGTGGGAGACCCTCGTGCTGCGCGATCACCGCGGGCATGGCCTCGGCATGCTGGCCAAGACCCACAACCACGCCGTCCTTCCCGCCGTGTGGCCGCAGGTCCGGAGGCTGATCACGGGCAACGCGTCGGAGAACGAGCACATGCTCGCCATCAACCGGCGACTCGGTTACCGGCCGATCGCCGCCAGCGGTTGGTTCGAGTTGCGGACGGATGCCTGAGGCGCGGCGTCCCCGGGAGGGGGCGGCATGGCGCTGAGCAGTGAGGCGATCGTCGACGCGGGGATCAGGATCCTTGATGAGTACGGCCTGGCCGACGTGTCCATGCGGCGCGTCGCAGACGCGTTGGGCGTCCAGGCCGGGGCCCTCTACTACCACGTGCCGAACAAGCAGTCGCTGCTGGCGGCGGTGTCCGACGAGATCCTCCGCTCCGTCGAGGTCCCGTCGGGCGCAAACGTAGCCGAGTGGCTGACCGCCTGGGCCGGGGGGCTGCGCCGGGCGCTGCTCGCCCACCGCGACGCCGCCGAACTCGTCGCCTCGGCCCACGCCCTCGGACTCGGCGCCGTCGACCCGTGCGAAGGTGGCCGCGCGATCCTCGAAGCCCGCGGGGTGCCCGAGCCCGACGCGACGATGGCCGCCCTGCTGCACTTCGTGCTGGGACACGTCAACGAGGAGCAGACGACCAGCCAGATGGTCGCGTTGGGGGTCATCGAGGAGTCGGCGCACCGCGCGGGCGAGGACCACTTCGCCTGGGGGGTCACGCTCCTCGTGCGGGGCGTCCAGACCCAGGCCGCCTGAGCCGGCGACTGGCAGCATGACCGACCGCGATCCCAGGAGCGTGCTGCGCTCGCTCATCGGGCCCGTCTACGCGCCCACCCTCTCCCAGTCGATCGGGATGACCGCGACGCTTCCGGTGATCCCGCTCATCGCGCTCGCCCTTGGCTTCAGCGTCCCCGGCGCCGCGACGCTCACGATGATCGCGGGTGTGGTCGGCGTGGCCGGTCCGATCCCGATGGGCGCGCTCATGACGGTGGTGGGGGAGCGGCGGGCGATGATCGTCACCGGCATCGTCGTCACGCTCACCCAGACCGCGACGCTCCTGCTGGTCGCCGACGCCGTCAACGGGGACGCGACCACATGGCACCGCCTCGGGCTCATCGCCTCCCTCGTCGTCTCCGCCCTCGCGCGGGAGGTGTGGATCATCGGCCGGCAGGCCTACCTGGGGACCCGGCTGCCACCCCACCTCAGGGCCAGGGGCATGAGCACCTTCGGGGGCATGATGCGCATCGGGCAGGTGCTCGGACCGCTCCTGGGCGCCGGGGTCATCGCCGTCGGCAACGAGGCCTGGGTCCTCGGCCTCGACGCCGTCGCGATGGCCGTCGCGACGCTGCTGGTCGCGCTCAACATGGCGCCCGGTGACGACGCGGGCATCCGCCCAACCATGCGGCAGGCGGCCGGACGCCTCCCGGCTGCGCGATCACCCAACGCGCCGTCGCTGACCGCGGCGCGGGCGATGCTGTTGACGGGGCTCGTCACGGTGCCGCTGGCCATGTCCCGGTTCTCCCGGCCCCTCATCCTGCCCCTCATGGGCGCGATGCTCGGCCTCGACGGCGCCGAGATCTCCCTGGTGTTCGCGGTGGCCGCCGTCATCGAGATCGTCATGTTCGTCCCCGCCGGCACCCTGATGGACCGGTACGGCCGCACCGCCGTCCTGGTGCCCTGCCTGGCGCTGTCCGGGGGCGGCTACGTCCTGCTGGCGTCGCTCGCCTCACCCGGCGGCGACATGAGCCGCGACGCCGCCCTCGGGGTCCTGGTCGCGACGGCGGCGCTCGTCGCCCTCGGCAACGGCTTCGGTGCCGGCATCGTCATGACGCTGGGTATCGACCTGTCGCCGGAGGAGCACCGCACCCGACACCTCGCCCGGTGGACGAGCGTCAACGGCACGGGCCAGTTGCTGGCGCCGGGGCTCGTGGCGGTGGTCACGCTCGCCTGGCCGATCACCGTGGCCGGGGCCGTCGTCGGGGCGCTGTGCTGGGGCGCCGCGGTCTGGGCGTGGCGCTTCATCCCCGTCGTGACGCCCGCGCCACCCCGGGGTCCGTTCGCCCGCCGCTGAGGCTCAGGCAGTGAGCAGCCCGACCTGCTGGTCGAACTCGTCGTCGATCTCCGGGTCGGGCCGGTAGGTGAGCCGCGACACGACGACGGCGACGACCAGGTTGAGCACGAACCCGGGCAGGATCTCGTAGAGGTCGAGGAGGCCGCCCTCGAGGCTTCCCCACACGGCCACCGTCACGGCACCGACGACCATGCCGGCCAGCGCACCCCAGGCGGACAGGCACCGCCAGTAGAGGCTGAGCAGCACCGTCGGCCCGAACGCGGCTCCGAAGCCGGCCCAGGCGAACGCGACGAGGCCGAGAATGGTGTCGTTCTGCTCCCAGGCCATCGCCGCCGCCACGACCGACACCAGCAGCACGGCCGCGCGACCGAGCATTACGCCCGCGCGCTCGCCGAGCGCGCGACGGGTGAAGCCGACGTAGAGATCCTCGACGAGAGCCGAGGCACTGACCAGCAGCTGCGACGAGATGGTCGACATGATGGCGGCGAGGATGGCGGCCAGCATGAACCCCGCGACCAGCGGGTGGAACAGCAGCTGACCCAGCGAGATGAACACGGTCTCCGGGTCCGCCAGCAGGGTCTCGTCACGCTGGAAGACCGCGATGCCGACGAGGGCGGTTCCCGCGGCGCCGAGGCAGGACAGCACCATCCAACCGATGCCGATGTGTCGGCTGCGGACGGCCTCCTGCGGGGATTTCAGGGCCATGAAGCGCACGATGATGTGCGGCTGGCCGAAGTAGCCCAGGCCCCAGGCGACCGAGGAGACGACCCCGAGCACGGTGGTCGTGGCGCCCCAGAGCGCGAACGCGTGGGCGTCGAGCGTGGTGACGGTCTCGTAGAGCGTGCCGGGTCCGCCGACGTAGATCATTCCCGCGACCGGGACCGCGACCAGGGCGGTGACCATCATCAGGCCCTGCACGAGATCGGTGTAGGCGACGGCGAGGAAGCCGCCGAACAGCGTGTACAGCACGACGATGCCCGCGACCACGATCATGCCGAGCTGGTAGTTCACGCCGAACGAGGCGTTGAAGAACTTGCCGCCCGCGACCATGCCGCTGGAGACGTAGAACGTGAAGAACACCAGGATGATCACCCCGGCGGTCACGCGCAGGAGGTGCGTCGAGTCGCGGAGCCTGTTGCCGAAGAAGCTGGGAATGGTGATCGAGTCCCCGGCGACCTGGGTGTAGGCCCTGAGCCGCGGCGCGACGTACCGCCAGTTGAGCCAGGCACCCACGGTGAGGCCGATGGCGATCCAGAACTCGACCATGCCCGAGAGGTAGAGGGCCCCGGGGAGCCCCATGAGCAGCCAGCCGGACATGTCCGAGGCGCCCGCGGACAGCGCTGCGGCGAGCGGGCCGAGCTTGCGGCCGGCCAGCATGTAGTCGCTGAGGTCGGTGGTGCGGTTGTAGGCCCAGAAGCCGATTGCGATCATCGCGATGAAGTAGATGATCATCGAGATGACCTGGTAGGTCACGTCTGACATGGCGATCCTCTCGGGTGGGGATGCGCGTCAACCTACCGGTCGGGGTCCGGAACGTCCGGGCTGGGGCCCTCAGGGGCGCCGCGCGGTCAGCGCGATACCGGCACCGCCCACTGCCACCAGCGCCCAGCCGGCCACCACGGCCGGCAGGGTCCAGCCGAGAAGTGACTCGACGGTTCCCTCGAGGAGGGTGGTCCCCACTGCGTGAGCGAGGGAGCCCTCATCGGCCACGGTCAGCCCGATCAGGGCGCGCCTGGCGAGCATGAGCGCGATGACGCCCGCCAGGGAAGCGCCGAGCAGCGCGAGCCAGCGGCCGCGGCGCGAACCGATGACCAGGCCGACCGTCGCGAGGACGATCGCCGCGATGTGGAACCACATCCAGCCCTGCGCGACGAAGACGATGTCCGCGGCGAGCATCGCCTGTTGTGTGTCCGGGCGCCCCAGAGCGATCTTGAGGTCTCCGCTCAGCTCGATCCGGTTGACCAGTCCGGTGAAGGGCTCCGGCGTGATGTCGATGAGCCGCTGCCGACCGAGCTCCACGAAGGGTGTCAGGTACAGCCACACCGTCGGGGCGTCCCCGCCGGCGGCGTGGAGCGCGTCCAGTTCCTCCACCAGCGCGACCCGCGACAGTTCCACCGACTCGTCCCAGGCGGCGGCGACGCCGTCGCCGGACATGGTCTCGGCGACGGCCTCCTCGACGAGGGAGTTGAGCTGTTCCTCCAGGCCCGGGAACGCCCCGCTGAGGGTGGGGAACTGCGCGGCCGCGGACTCGGTCATCGCGTCGGCGATGGCCGCGTGGACCCGTTCATCGGTGGCGAGCGGGGCGAGGATCTCCTGGAGAGGCCCCGGCGTCCGGGCCAGCCGGTCGGTCCACTGCGCCGCCACCCCGGCGAGCGCGGTCGCGACGGCGACGAGCAGCAGCAGCGACGACGCGAGCGTGCGGACGAGGCTTGTCACCGGGGGGCCTTCAGATCGGGAATGGATGCGGTCCAGCCTAGCCACCGACCCGGATGGAATAAGTATCCTTCCTGTGGAATACTGACCAACATGATCTCTGTTGCTGTCGCGGGATGCACCGGCTACGCGGGCGGGGAGCTGCTCCGCCTCCTCCTCCAGCATCCGGAGGTGGAGATCGGCGCGCTGACCGGCAACTCGAGCGTCGGGGACCGGCTCGGTGCCCATCAGCCGCACCTCTACCCGCTGGCGGATCGGATCGTCGCCGCCACCACCGCCGACGAGCTGTCCGGTCACGACGTCGTGTTCCTCGCCCTGCCGCACGGCACCTCGGCGCCGATCGCGGAGCAGTTGGGCGAAGACGTGCTCATCGTCGACGCCGGCGCAGACTTCCGCCTCAAGGATCCGGCCGAATGGGAGCGCTTCTATCAGAGCGCCCACGCCGGCACCTGGCCGTACGGGCTGCCGGAGCTGCCGGGGCAGCGCGACGTCCTGCGCGGCTCCCGCCGGATCGCGGTGCCCGGCTGCTATCCGACCGCCGCGACCCTGGCGCTCCTGCCCGCCGTGGCCGGCGACCTCGTCGACCCGTCGCAGCTGGTCGTCGTGGCGGCCAGCGGCACCTCGGGGGCCGGTAAGTCGCTCAAGCCGCACCTGCTCGGGTCGGAGGCCATGGGCAACATGTCGCCCTACGGCGTCGGTGGTGTGCACCGGCATACCCCGGAGATCACGCAGAACCTCGCCCTGGTCACCGGCCGGCCCGTCGGGGTCTCCTTCACGCCGCTGCTCGCGCCCATGCCGCGGGGGATCCTCGCCACCTGCTCGGCCCCGGTCGCCGAGGGCGTCCCCCCCGAGGCGGCCGTGGCCGCCTACCGCGAGTTCTACGCGGGCGAGCCCTTCGTCGAGGTGCTGCCCGACGGCGTGTGGCCGCAGACCGCGGCGGTGGCCGGGTCGAACCGCGTGTCCGTGCAGGTGACCGTCGACGAGACCGCGGGGCGGCTCATCGCCATCTCGGCCATCGACAACCTCACCAAGGGCACCGCCGGCGGCGCCGTCCAGTCGATGAACCTCGCACTCGGCCTGCCCGAGACGACCGGCCTCAGCGCGGTCGGCGTCGCGCCCTGACGCCAGGTTGAATGAATATGTCTTTGGTGGAATACTTCCGCACATGACCCATGAGACCGGAGTGACCCTCCCCAGCGGATTCACCGCCTCAGGCGTGACCGCCGGGCTGAAGCCGAGCGGCCGGCCCGACGTCGCCGTCGTCCGTAACCTCGGCCCCGACATGGCCGCCGCGGCGGTGTTCACCTCCAACCGCGTCCACGCGGCCCCGGTCAAGTGGTCCCGTCAGGCCGTCTCCGATGGGCAGCTCCAGGCCGTCGTGCTGAACTCGGGCGGCGCCAACGCCTGCACGGGACCCGAGGGGTTCACCGACACCGCGACCACCGCCTCCCGCGTCGCCGCCGACCTCGGCGTCATCACCGACAACGTGGCGGTGTGCTCCACCGGGCTCATCGGCCTGCGTCTGCCCATGGACCTCCTGCTCCCGGGAGTCGACCAGGCCTGCTCCGCGCTCGCCGACGACGGCGGGCCGGCCGCCGCCCAGGCCATCATGACCACCGACAGCGTGCCGAAGCAGGCGGGCGTCACCCGTGACGGCTGGTCGATCGGCGGCATGGCCAAGGGCGCCGGGATGCTCGCGCCCGGCCTGGCGACCATGCTGG
Source organism: Actinomycetes bacterium (assembly GCA_030426725.1). GTDB lineage: Bacteria > Actinomycetota > Actinomycetes > Propionibacteriales > Propionibacteriaceae > Arachnia. The sequence goes on along the minus strand of JAUHXZ010000003.1, from coordinate 7,854 downwards.
TGGTGCTCACCACCGACGCACACGTCGACCCCGCGTCCCTCGACGGGGCGCTGCGCGCCGCCACCCGCGTCTCCTTCGACCGGGCCGACTCCGACGGCTGCATGTCCACCAACGACACGGTGCTGCTCATGGCCAGCGGCGCCTCCGGAGTCACGCCCCCGGTGGCCGAGTTCACGGAAGCGCTCACCGAGGTGTGCACGAGCCTCGCCCGACAGCTCATCGACGACGCCGAGGGTGCCTCCCACGTCATCGCCATCGAGGTCGTCGGGGCGGCGTCCGAACGCGACGCCGAGGTCGTCGGCCGCGAGATCGCCCGCTCGAACCTGTTCAAGTGCGCCATCTTCGGCAACGACCCCAACTGGGGGCGCGTGCTGTCCGCCATCGGCGTCACCGACGCCGCCTTCGACGCCGACGACCTCGACGTCTCCTTCAACGGCGTCATGGTGTGCCGCGGCGGCATGATCGGCGACGACCGCGACCTGGTGGACCTCTCCGGGCGCGAGGTCCACGTCCTCGTCGACCTCCACGCCGGCACGGACACGGCGACCATCCTGACCAACGATCTCACCTACGACTACGTCAAGGAGAACGCCGAGTACTCGACGTAGACCGGCGCCCCTCCGACCCCAGGAACTCCCATGATGAGCAAGACCCGCACCCAGAAGCAGCCCGAACTGATCGCCAAGGCCGGCACCCTCATCGAGGCACTGCCGTGGCTCGAGCAGTACGCCGGCGAGACCGTCGTCATCAAGTACGGCGGCAACGCCATGACCGACGAGGCCCTCAAGAAGGCCTTCGCCGACGACATCGTCTTTCTCCGCCGCGTCGGCGTGAAGCCCGTCGTCGTCCACGGGGGAGGCCCGCAGATCTCCTCCATGCTCAAGCGCCTCGACATCGCCTCCGAGTTCCGCGGGGGACTGCGGGTCACCACCCCCGAGGCGATGGACGTCGTCCGCATGGTGCTCGTGGGCCAGGTGGGCCGGGAGCTGGTGAACCTCATCAATCAGCACGGCCCGTTCGCCGTCGGCATGTCAGGTGAGGACGGCGGCCTGTTCACCGCCAAGCGGCGCGGTCTCGTCGTCGACGACGAGGAGATCGACCTCGGGCTCGTCGGCGACGTGCGGTCGGTCGACCCGTCGTCCATCCTCGACATCATCGACGCCGGACGGATCCCCGTCGTCGCGACCGTCGCGCCCGACCGCGACGGCCAGGTGCACAACGTCAACGGCGACACCGCCGCGGCCGCGCTCGCCGTCGCGCTCGGGGCCAAGCGGCTCGTCATGCTCACCAACGTGGCCGGGGTGTACGCCAACTACCCGGACGAGGAGTCGATCATCACGCAGATCACCCCGTCCGAGGTACACGAACTCCTGCCCAGCCTCGACGCCGGCATGATCCCCAAGATGGAGGCCTGCGTGCGGGCCGTCGAGGGGGGCGTGACCTCATCGACGGTCATCGACGGCCGGGTGCCGCACTGCCTGCTCCTCGAGATCTTCACCGACGAGGGCATCGGCACCATGGTCACCAAGGCCCCCTACGAGCCGACCCAGCAGGGAGCACCCGCATGAGCCAGGCAGACCTCACCCAGCGGTACCAGGCGGTCATGATGAACGCCTTCGGTGCGCCGAAGCGCGTGTTCGCCCGCGGCGACGGCGTGCACCTGTACGACGAGGACGGCAACCGCTACACCGACCTTCTCTCCGGGCTGGCCGTCAACGCGCTCGGTCACAACCATCCGGGCGTCACGGCGGCCATCACCGCGCAGCTCGGCCACCTCGGCCACGTGTCCAACTTCTTCGCCAGCGAGCAGCAGATCCGGCTCGCCGAGCGGCTCGCCGCGTTCACCGGCGCGGACGAGACCCGGGTCTTCTTCACCAACTCCGGCACGGAGGCCAACGAGGCCGCCTTCAAGCTCACCCGGCTGACCGGACGGACCGGGATCGTCGCGATGGAGGGCTCCTTCCACGGGCGGACGATGGGCGCGCTCGCCCTCACCCACAACGCGAAGTACCGCGAACCGTTCGAGCCGCTCCCCGGCGAGGTCACCTTCGTGCCGTTCGGCGACGTCGAGGCACTCGCCGCGGCCGTCGACGGCAACACGGCCGCCGTCATCGTGGAGACGATCCAGGGGGAGAACGGCGTCGTCCCGGCGCCCGACGGGTTCCTCGCCGCTGCGCGGGAGATCACCACGGCCGCCGGGGCCCTGCTCTGGATCGACGAGGTGCAGACCGGGCTCGGACGGTGCGGCGACTACCTCGCCCACCGCGCCGACGGCGTGGTCGCGGATCTGGTCACGCTGGCCAAGGGCCTCGGCAACGGCTTCCCGGTCGGCGCCTGCCTTGCATCCGGTCCGGCCGCCGGCCTCCTTCAGCCCGGCCAGCACGGCACGACCTTCGGCGGCAACCCGGTGGCCTCCGCCGCCGGGAACGCGGTCCTCGACGCGCTCGAGGGCGGCGTGCTGGACAACGCCCGGGCGACGGGGGCCTGGCTCGCGCAGGCCGTGCTCGATCTGCGGCACCCGCTCATCACCGGCGTGCGGGGGCGGGGGCTGCTCCTCGGCGTCACCCTGACGAAGGACGTCGCGGCGGCCATCGCGGACGCCGCGCTCGACGAGGGGTTCGTCATCAACGCCCCCCGCCCGGCCGTGCTCCGGCTCGCGCCTCCGCTGATCTCGACCCCCGCGGACCTGGAGGAGTTCGTCGCCGCGCTGCCGGGGCTGCTCGACCGACATGCCTGACGTGACCAGGGCGGGCCGGCTGGCGACGCTGCGCCAGCTCGTGGGGGAGGCGAGGTTCGCCTCGCAGGCCGACCTCATCGACGCGCTGGCCGCGCAGGGCATCAGCGTCTCGCAGCCCACGTTGTCGAAGGACCTCCTCGCGCTCGGGGCGGTGCGGCAGCGCGCCGCCGACGGCTCGCTTGTCTACGCGTCCGGGTCCGACGAGGACCGCGGCGCGACGATGGACAAGCTGGCCCGGCTGTGCGCCGAGATGCTCCAGTCTCTCCGGTCGGCGGGCAACCAGATCGTGATGAAGGTGCCGCCCGGTGCGGCCCAGTACCTGGCCGCCAGCCTCGACGCCGCCGCGCTCGCCGGCGTGATGGGTACGATCGCGGGCGACGACACCATCCTCATCATCGCGGTCGACGAGGCCGCGGCGGAGCAGGTGGTGTCTCGTATCTCCGAAATGACCAAGAGTGGACGACCACGCGAAGGACTTGCCGATGAGCACTGATCAGGGACGACTGTGGGGCGGGCGGTTCGCCGGCGGGCCGAGCGAGGCGATGTTCGCACTGAGCAAGTCCACCCAGTTCGACTGGCGGCTGGCGCTGCACGACATCGCCGGATCCCGGGCCCACGCGCGCGCCCTGCACGTCGCCGGCCTCCTCGACGACAAACAGGCCGACGCCATGGACCGCGGACTGGTCGAACTCGCCCGCCGGGTCTCGGCGGGGGAGTTCGTCGCCGCCGCCAGCGACGAGGACGTGCACGGCGCGCTCGAACGTGGCCTCAAGGAGGTCGTCGGGCCGGAACTCGGCGGCCGGCTCCGCGCGGGCCGGTCCCGCAACGACCAGATCGCCACCCTCATCCGCAGCTACCTGCGTGAGGAGATCCGGCTCATCGCACAGGACGTCGACCAGGTCGTCGAGGCGCTCGCGGGCCAGGCCGAGCGCAACCTCGGTGCCGTCATGCCGGGCCGCACCCATCTGCAGTCGGCGCAGCCCATCCTGCTCAGCCACCATCTTCTGGCGCACGCCTGGCCGCTCATCCGCGACATCGAGCGGCTCCGCGACCTCGACCGGCGCCTCGCCGTCAGCCCCTACGGCTCGGCGGCGCTCGCAGGAACCTCCCTCGGTCTTGATCCGGAACTGGTCGCCCGCGAACTCGGGTTCGAGTCCTCGGTGCCCAACTCCATCGACGGCACCGCGGCGCGTGACCTGACCGCCGAGGCCGCCTTCGTCCTGGCGCAGATCGGGGTGGACCTGTCCCGACTGTCCGAGGACGTCATCCTGTGGTGCACCGCGGAGTTCGGGTTCGCGACCCTCGACGACGCCTGGTCCACCGGCAGCTCGATCATGCCGCAGAAGAAGAATCCCGACGTCGCCGAACTGGCCCGCGGCAAGGCAGGGCGGCTGATCGGCAACCTCTCCGGGCTGCTGTCGACCCTCAAGGGACTGCCGCTCGCCTACAACCGGGACCTTCAGGAGGACAAGGAGCCCGTCTTCGACGGGATCGACCAGCTCCACGTCCTCCTGCCGGCCGTCGCGGGCATGGTCGGCACACTGACGTTCCACGCCGAGCGGATGGCCGAGGTGGCGCCCCGCGGGTTCTCGCTCGCCACGGACGTGGCCGACCACCTCGTCCGACGCCAGGTGCCCTTCGCCGTCGCCCACGAGGTGGCGGGGGAGACCGTCCGCTACTGCGAGAGTCGCGGAGTCACGCTCCAGGATCTGTCGGCCGACGATCTGCCCGCCATCTCCCCGGTGCTCGACAGGTCGGTCCTGGCCGTGCTGACGGTCGAGGGATCAGTGGCCTCCCGCAACGGTCGCGGCGGCACCGCGCCGGAGCGGGTGGCGGATCAGATCGAGGAGCTGCGGTCGGCCCAGCGGGGGCTTTCGGCCTTCGCGCGGAGCTGACGCCCGATGCCCGGCCGGCACCGGCCGGGCTATGCTGACCCGCGTGAACGCACTCCTCGACGACCTCCGCTGGCGTGGGCTCATCGCCCACTCGACCGATCCGGACGCTCTCTCGGCGCACATGGACGCGGGGCCGGTGCGGTTCTATGTGGGCTTCGATCCGACGGCCCAGAGCGTCCACACCGGCAACCTCGTCCAGCTGCTGCTCGCCAGGCGTCTGCAGGACGCCGGTCATGAGCCGTACATGCTGGTCGGCGGCGCCACGGGCCTCATCGGCGACCCGAAGGAGTCCGGCGAGCGGATCATGAACTCCGCCGACACCGTCGCGGGTTGGGTGGATAAGATCCGCGCCCAGGTTGAGCGGTTCGTGTCCTTCGACGGGGCGAACGCGGCGACGATGGTGAACAACTACGACTGGACCAGCACCATGTCGGTGCTGGACTTCCTCCGCGACGTCGGCAAGCACTTCCCGGTCAACCGCATGCTCGCCCGCGACGTGGTCGCCCGCCGCCTCGAGAGCGGCATCTCCTACACGGAGTTCTCCTACGTCCTGCTGCAGTCGATGGACTTCCGGGAGCTGAACCGCCGCTACGGCGTGACCCTGCAGACGGGCGGCTCGGACCAGTGGGGCAACCTGACGGCGGGTGTCGAGCTGATCCGACGCAGCGAGCAGGGGCGTGCGCACGCCATGGCGACGCCGCTGCTCACCAAGGCCGACGGCACCAAGTTCGGCAAGACCGAGTCGGGCACCGTGTGGCTCGACGCCGATCTGACCTCGCCCTATGCGTTCCACCAGTTCTTCCTCAACGCGGAGGACTCCAAGGTCGTCGACTACCTGAAGGTGTTCTCGTTCCGTCCCCGCGAGGAGATCGAGGAACTCGAACGCAAGACCGCGGAGGCGCCGTTCCGGCGGGAGGCCCAGCGGGCGCTGGCCGACGACGTGACGGATCTGGTGCACGGCACCTCCGAACGTGAGGCGGCCGTGGCCGCGGCGGGGGCGTTGTTCGGCCGCGGTGAACTGGGCGAACTGTCGCCCACGGCGCTCGAGGGCGCGCTGCGTGAAGTGGGGGCCGCCCACGTGGACGAGGACGTCACGGTGGTCGACGCCCTGGCCTTGTCCGGCGTCGTCGACTCAAAGGGGGCGGCCCGCCGCGCCATCAAGGAGGGCGGCGCCTACCTCAACAACGTGAAGGTCGACGACCCGGAGCTCGTGCTCGATTCGGGCAGTCTTCTGCACGGCCGGTACGCGGTCCTGCGCCGTGGGCGCAAGACGGTGGGCGGTCTCATCCGCGGCTGAGGCTCAGTCGCGTTCCGTCAGCCCCTCGACCCCCAGGGACCGCACCGTCGTGCGGGTGCGCTCCGCCGACGCGCGCATCTCGTCCGCCAACCGGGTCCCCGCCGCAAGGGCGTCCGCGATGAGGTACACGCGCGCCGGGCTGCCACCGGACTGCTTCCGAATGAACGTCGGCGCGAACTCGGCGGCAGTCGCCTCGAAGGAGCCGTCCGGCCGCTCGGTGAACGTCACCTGCGCCATGTACCCGTCGTAGGTGCGCGGCTGTGCAGGTCCGCTCGCTGCGATGAGGTTACCGGTCCCGTAGACGACCCACGTCCCGTTGACCCGGTCGATCGGCTGGACGACGTGGGCGTGCTGCCCGAAGACGAGATCCACCTCGCCGGAGGCGGTGACGGTCTCGGCGAAATCCCGCTGCTGGTGGTTGACGGAGGTCGAGTACTCGTCGCCGGCGTGCATGTGTACCACAACGAGGTCCGCCCCGGCCTCGCGGGCCGCCCGGGCCTGGTGCACGGCGAGCTCGGCGTCGATGAACTCGACGCTCCACGGCCGGCCCTCGGCCTTCGGGAGGCCGTTGAGTCCGTAGGTCTGGCTGATGACGGCCACCCTCACGCCATCACCGGTGGTGAAGACCACCGGTGTCTGCGCGGCCTCTCGCGTTGCGTAGGTTCCGGCTGTGAGGAGGCCAGCGTCGCGGTGCACCTCGATGGTGCGGACCAGACCGGGCCACCCGGCGTCCATGGAGTGGTTCGACGCCGTCGTGCACAGGTCCCACCCGGTTGCCGCGATGGCCGGTGCGATCTCCTGGGGAACCGCGAACTGCGGATAGTTCCGGTAGGGCCCGCCTGTGGGTGCGAAGGGGACCTCCGAGTGGCAGATCGACAGGTCCGCCGACGAGACGTACTCGCGCAGCCAACCCAGCTGTGGGGCGAAGTCGAACGGTGCGCCGGACCCCGAGGCGTCCAGGCGAGCGCTCTGCCACAGGGTGTTGTGCCACAGCAGATCCCCGCTCACATTGACCGACACGCTGCGGGGGGAGAACGCGGCCGAGGAGCTGGCGGCCGACGTCGGTTCGATCGGCGATGGGACGGTCGACGGCGGGGAGGCCGGAGGGCTCGGAGGCTGTGCAGTCGGCGACTTGGGCGGCGCCTCCGGCGCGGAGGTCGGGGAGGACGTGGAGGTCGTCCCATGTCCAGGCACACTCAGACCGGCGGGCGCACACGCACCCAGGAGAGCCACTGCGACCGACGCCGCGACAACGCGAATCCTCACAACCCAAGCTTAGGCGCCCCAACTTGCCGGACCACACAGGCGTGTGTAGAGTTCCCCTCGCTCCGCAAGGCGTACCGGACGAGTGATCGGACGGGCCCGGAGCCACCACCCTTCACAGTCGACGTCAGGGCGAGTGTGCGTTCGAAAGGAACCCGCTCAAGGCCAGGACAAGCTGGGATAGCGCCGAGTTGAACTCGGGCCGCCAACCGGGTAGTGTCAATCAGGCTGCTCCGGCAGCCGCCAACAACTCAACAGTGACCAGCCGGCCCGGTCGATTTGACGGGGCGCAGGGAACCGAGTAAGCTCGATCGAGCCGTCAAAAACGGTACCGATCGATGAAGCCCCTAGTCAATAGGGAATTAACTCGCTCCTGATCGTGTGGTTCGAATCCGCGAGGATTTGACCGGCGGGTCACGGATGGGTAAGGTTGGTCGAGTCGCTCCAGGGCGGTGGTTCCTTCGGGGGTTGCTGGTTTGGGTGCATCCGAAACTTGAGAACTCAACAGCGTACTTCTAGTCAATGCCAATTTTTTAGTGCAGGGCGGCCGCGTTTTGTGGTTGTCTTGTTCTGTCGCCTGATGGCTGCCGCGTTTGTGTGGTGGTTGTTGGGTTTTTCTTTTGAGTAGATTGATTTTGATAGATCCAGTTTTTGGTTCTGTC
>JAUHXZ010000140.1 GCA_030426725.1 Actinomycetes bacterium | reverse complement strand
CCCGTCCGGGCGGCCGTGACGACGGTCTTGTCGGTCTGGAACTGGGCGAACGACTGGTTGAGCAGCTCCCGGGCCCGCTCCCTGCCGAGCGTGGCCATCAGGTTGACTGCCATGTTGTAGGTGGGAGCGAAGCTGGACCTCAGCGGATACGTGCGCCGCGACGCGAGGCCGGCGACGGCGCGGGGGTCCATGCCGGACTGCCACACGACGACCGCGTGGCCCTCGACGTCGATGCCCCGGCGCCCGGCGCGCCCCGTGAGCTGGGTGTACTCGCCCGGTGTGATGTCGACGTGGCTCTCGCCGTTGTACTTGACCAGCTTCTCCAGCACGACCGTGCGCGCCGGCATGTTGATGCCGAGGGCGAGGGTCTCGGTGGCGAACACGATCTTGAGGGCACCGGTGGAGAAGCTCTCCTCGACGATGGCCTTGAAGGCGGGCAGCTGGCCCGCGTGGTGGGCGGCGACCCCGGCCATGAGGGCGTCGCGGAAGTCCTCGAACCCGAGCGCCTCCAGGTCCGCTTCGCCGAGTCCGGCGACGTGCTTGTCGGCGATGCGGCCCAGTTGCGCGGCCTCGGCACGGGTGGTGAGCCGGATTCCGGCGTCGTGCACCTGGCGCACGGCGGCGTCGCAGCCGACGCGGGAGAAGATGAAATAGATGGCGGGCAGGAGGTCGGCCCGGTCGAGGACGATCGCCACCTCGCCGCGGCTGGTGCGCTTGCCCGAGAAGCGGGGGTGGGTGGCGCCGCCGAACTGGCCGGACCCCCGTCCGCCCCCCTGGGGTTTGCCCCGGCCGGACCGGCCCCGCGGACGGCGGGAGTCGTCGCGGACGCTGGATGCCTCGGCCCGGCTCACCTGGAGGAGTTCACGGTTGACGCGGGACATCCGCTCGGCGGGCAGTTCGCTGGCGGTGGGCGCCACGCCGTCGAACAGGTCCACCAGGCGCCGCCCGACCAGCACGTGCTGGAACAGGGGCACGGGGCGCCGCTCGGACACGACGACCGAGAACTCCCCCCGGACGGTGCGCAGCCACTCGCCGAAGTCCTCGACGTTGCTCACGGTGGCCGACAGGGCGACGATCTGCACCGACTCGGCCAGCCCCAGAATGACCTCCTCCCACACGGCCCCGCGGAAGCGGTCCGCCAGGTAGTGCACCTCGTCCATCACGACGTAGCCCAGATTCGCCAGCGTCGGCGAGCCGGCGTAGATCATGTTGCGCAGCACCTCGGTGGTCATCACCACGATCTGGGCCTCGGAGTTGATCGTCGTGTCGCCGGTGAGGAGCCCGACCCGGTCGGCCCCGTAGCGGTCCACCAGGTCGTGGAACTTCTGGTTCGACAGTGCCTTGATCGGCGTGGTGTAGAAGCACTTCGCGGATCGGTCCACAGCGCGGTGGACGGCGAACTCGCCGACCACCGTCTTGCCGGATCCCGTCGGGGCGGCGACCAGCACGCCACGTCCGCGGGCCAGTTCGCCACACGCGTCCAGCTGGTACTCGTCCAGGCCGAACGGGTACAGCTGGACGAACTCGCGGACGTCCTCGGGCAGTGCCTCGGTGCTCACGCGGCCAACCTAGCAGGGGGCCGGGAGAACCCGTCCCGTCACGCCACGATGAGCCGGAGGGCGTCCGGGCACGCCCTGAGGTGGGCCGGGACGGCCCCCATCTCCTCGCCGTCGCCCATGAGGAACAGATCGTCGCCGTCCACGTCTATCTCGCGGGCGCGGAACCGCTCGACGAGCGGCGAGCGGACGAAGCCACCCGTGTAGACCTGCGGCAGGAGCCGCAGCAGCGTGCCGCGGGAGGCCCGGTGGACGAGGGTGACGTCGAGCATCCCGTCCGCGGGATCCGCGTCGGGCGCGATCCGCATCCCGCCGCCGAACACGCCCGTGTTGCAGATCGCCACCATCATGGCGTCCACCTCGCGGGGCTCGCCGTCGACGGTCAGCCGGTAGTGGAGGGGCTCGAAGTGGGTGAGTTCCCGCAGGGCGATGTAGCCGTACGACAGCGGCCCGAACCGCAGGTTGATCTCGTTGGTGGCCCGGTTGACCCGGGCGTCGTAGCCGCTCGACACCACGGCGCCGACGTACCGCTCCCCCTCCGCGTGGCGCAGGTGGGTCAGGTCGAGCAGCCGGGACGTTCCGCGGACCAGGGCCTCGACGGCCTCGTTGACGTGGCCGGGTACTCCCGCTCCCCGCGCGAAGTCGTTGCCGGTGCCCGCCGGGATCACTGCCAGCGTCGCGTCGGTGCCCGCGCAGGCGTTGAGCCCGAGATGCGCCATGCCGTCGCCGCCCATCACCGCCACGACGTCGCCCTCGCGGGCCGACAGCGCGGCGGTGCGGGTGAGGTCGCGCGCATCCTCGTAGGAGCGCGAGGTCACGATGTGGAGTTCCGCGTCCTGAACGCCGTCGTGCAGCCTCCTGGCCACCTTGGGCAGCACGCGCCCGGCACGTCCTCCGCCGGATCGTTCGTTGCACACGACGGTGACGAGCCGGCGCCGCGCGAGTGCCTCGCTCACTCGCCGTCGTCCAGGTCGGGGGCGAACTCGGCGGCTGACTCCTCGGTGATGCCCCGACGCTTGTCCATGGCGCGGCAGATGAACTCGGCGATGATGAACATGCCCGTCAGCGGCACGGCGAGCGCCAGCATGGAGAACGGGTCGGTCGACGGCGTGGCGACGGCGGCGAA
>JAUHXZ010000067.1 GCA_030426725.1 Actinomycetes bacterium | reverse complement strand
CGACGGCCTCGTCGACGGGCACCGCGCGGCGCATGAAGCCGCCGGGCTCGGCCACCGCGATGTCGCGGTCGACCCCGGCGGGGTCGTTCGCCATGAGGAAGAACAGCTGCCCCACCTTCTGCTCGCGGGTCATGCCGTCGCGGGTCGCGCGGACCCACTCCTGGGCGGCGCCGTCCAGGTGGAACGGCGCGACGTCCAGCCGCACGCTCGAGTCCGACATGGTCCACTCCTCTGACGTGCGGGTCGCGCCCGCGAAGGTGATTCCGAATCCCGCCAGATCGGCCAGGGCGTGCAGCCCCGGGATGACGGCCGCGGCCCCGGTGAGGACGTCGGGGCTGCCGACGCCCACCGCGGTCATGCCCCCGGCGTTCGCCGCCGCGACTCCCGCGATGGCGTCCTCGAAGACGACGCACTCGGCCGGTTCGACGCCCAGCGCCTCAGCGCCGGCGAGGAAGACGGCGGGATCGGGCTTCGCGGCGGTGACGACGGAGCCGTCGACGATCGCGTCGAACAGGTCGGTGATGCCGAGCCGTTCGAGGATCAGCGGCGCGTTGCGGCTCGCGGAGCCGAGCGCGACGCCCACCCCGGCCTCGCGCAGGCCCTCGAGCGCCTCGCGGGCGCCGGGTAGCAGGTCATCGGGCGTGATCGTCGAGATCGCCTCGACGTAGCGGTCGTTCTTCTCCGTGGCGAGCCGCAGCGCGGTCTCGTCGTCCACCTCGACCCCGCCCAGCCGCAGCACCACCCGCAGGGCCTCCATGCGGCCGACGCCCTTGAGCAGTTCCTCGTCCTCGTCGGCCATCCGGAACCCGAGCGAGGCCGCCGTCTCCTGCCACGCGGCGAAGTGGTGTCGGGCGGTGTCGACGATCACGCCGTCCAGGTCGAACAGCGCGGCCCGCGCCCTCACCGCGACACCACCGCTCATGATGCCACCCGCGCGGGGGTGCGCTTGGCGATCTCGGCCGCGTAGACGCCGGCGGAGCGCTTGGGGGTGCGCACGAAGGTGTCGCGGTCCACCTCGACCAGGCCGAAGCGCGGCCCGTAGGCGAAGATCCACTCGAAGTTGTCGAGCAGCGTCCAGTGCAGGTACCCGAGCACGGGCACGCCGTCGGCGATCGCCTCGTCGAGGCCCGCGAGGGCGGCGGGGATGAACGCGCAGCGCGCCTCGTCGTCGGCGGTGTTGATGCCGTGCTCGCTCACGAGGACCGGGACCCCGGAGGCCTCGTGGCAGTAGCGCACGGCGCCTGCCAGCGACAGCGGCTCGACGCCCTGCTCTCCCGCGTGCAGCCCGACGCGGCCCTCGGGCCCGTGGACGATCCGCTCGTAGTTCTGCACGCCGACGAAGTCGTCGGTCGCGGCGAGGCGCAGCCAGCGGCCGTAGCAGGCCTCGCGGACGCGGTCGCGCTCCGCCTCTCCACCGGGCGCCGCCACGTCGTCGGCCACCGCGAGCGACAGCCCGACGGGGAGGTCGGGGCGGCGCGCCTTGATCGCGGCCCGCGCGGCGAGGTGCGCCTTCTCGAAGGCATCGTCGAAGGCATCGATCTCGTCGAGCCGCTGCACATTGCCCGCCCGGTAGCGCTCCACGCCTGCGGCCTTCGACGCCGCGTCGAGCGTCGCGTTGTGCGCCTCCCACACCTGGGGAGGCAGGAAGCCGCCCGCGAGCTGGCGCTGCAGGTTGGGCTCGTTCAGCGTCACCGCGATCGCGATGCGGCTGCCCCAGCGCTCCATCACCAGGTCGCAGAAGCGGGCGAAGTCGGCGGCCGCGTCGTCGGCGAGCCACGAGCCGCGGCACGCGAACCAGTGCGGCGCCGTGAAGTGGCTGAAGGTCACGACCGGCGCGAGCCCGCGAAACTCCAGCCCGGCGAACACGTCGTCGTAGTGCGCCAGGGCCTGCTCGTCGATGACGCCCCGCTCGGGCTCCACCCGGCACCACTCGATCGAGAGCCGGAAGGCGTTGAACCCCATCGACACGGCGAGGTCCTGATCCTCCGCCCACCGGTTCCAGCTGTCGCAACCCATGCCGGACGGGGCGGCGAAGACGGTCGGCTCGACGCTCTCGAGGAACGAGGTGTCCGACGTCGTGTCGCCCCCGTCGCTCTGGTGGCCGGCGGTCGCGGCGCCCCACAGGAAGTTTTCGGGCAGGGTGATATCGCTCATGGCACTGGCTTTCTGGGTGGTGGGAAACGGAGGGGAGGGGCCGTCAGAGGGCGGCCTGGACGTCCTGCTCGGCCTGGATCTCCTTGAGCCGGAGCCGGTCCGCGCGGCGCTGCGCCTGCTGCAGCGGGTCCGGGACCGGGGAGGCCAGCAGCAGCCGCTGCGTGTAGGGATGCTCGGGGGTCGACGTGACGGTGTCGCCGTCGCCCCACTCGACGAGCTCGCCGTGGTAGAGCACCGCGACCCGGTGGGACAGCTCCCGCACGACGGCGAGGTCGTGCGAGATGAACAGGTACGCGACGCCGGTGCGCTCCTGGATCTCCAGGAACAGCTCGAGCACGCGGGCCTGCGTCGACAGGTCGAGGGCCGAGACCGGCTCGTCGCAGATGATCAGCGACGGGTCGAGCGCCAGTGCGCGGGCGATCGCGATCCGCTGCCGCTGGCCGCCGGAGAACTCGCGGGGCATGCGGGTGGCGGAGTCGGCGGGCAGCTGCACCATGTCGAGCAGCTCGCGGACCCGCCTCGCGGCCTCCGCCTTGGGCGTCTTCCGCACGATCATCGGCTCGGTCAGGGAGTCGCCGATGGTCAACGCCGGGTTCAGCGACGAGTAGGGGTCCTGGTAGACCACCTGGATGTTGCGGGTGAGCTCGCGGCGGCGGGCCGTCGACGGGTGGCTGATGTCCTCGCCCCGGAACGAGACCGTGCCGCCCGAGACGGGCGCCAGGCCGAGGATCGCGCGACCGATGGTCGTCTTGCCGGAGCCCGACTCGCCCACCAGACCTACGGTCTCTCCCGGGCGGATGTCGAAGCTGACGCCCTTGACGGCGCGGAACGGCTTGGCGCGGAAGCCCTGGGCCGGGTACTCGACGACCAGGTCGTCGACGGTGAGCAGCGGTTCGGTCATGACAGGCTCCCGGTCCCGAGGTCCCCGGAGCTGGTCACGCCGGGCAGCGGTGCGCGCGGCGCGCCAGAGGGGATGGCGTCGAACAATGACTGTGTGTAGGGGTGCTTGGGCTCGCGGAACACGTCCTCGGCGGCGCCGGTCTCGACGATGACTCCCTTGCGCATGACCGACACGTGGTCGCACAGGTCGGCGACGACGCCGAAGTTGTGCGTCACGATGAGGATCGCCATGCCGAGCTCCTGCTGCAGGTCGCGCAGGAGGTCGAGCACCTCGGCCTGGACGGTGACGTCGAGCGCGGTGGTCGGCTCGTCGGCGATGAGCAGGTCCGGGTGGGAGGCGACGGCGCCCGCGATGAGCACGCGCTGCGCCATGCCGCCGGACAGCTGGTGCGGGTAGGAGTCGAAGGTGCGCTGCGGGTCGGGGATCCCGACCAGGCCGAGCAGCGAGATGGCGCGCTCCCTGGCCTCCGCGCGGCTCAGGCCCTGCACGATGACCAGCGGGTCGGTGAGCTGCGAGCCGACGGTGAACGCCGGGTCGAGGTTGCTCATCGGCTCCTGCGGTACGTACGCGATGCGGTGGCCGCGCAGCTTGTTCATGTCGTCGTAGGACAGCCCGACGAGCTCCTGACCGTCGAACCGGATGGAGCCGTCGACGACGCGGCCGCCCATCGGCAGGAGGCCGAGGATCCCGAACGCGGTCTGCGACTTGCCGGAGCCGGACTCGCCGACCAGGCCGTGGGTCTTGCCGCGCGCCACCCGCAGCCGGGCGTCGTGCACGACGGTGGTCCAGTAGGTCTTGCCCTCGTACGCCACGGCGAGGCCGTCGACCTCGAGGAGCGGGTCGGGCACGGGCTCGCCGTGCGTGAGCAGCGGGTCGGACTCCTGCGACGGGGTCCAGGCGGGCAGCTTCTTGGCGCGCTCGTCGCCGGTGCCCTCGAGTTCGTCGCGGAGTGCCGTGCCGAGCAGCGTCAGCGCGATGAGCGTCAGGCCCAGCGCCAGGCTCGGCCACAGCACCAGCAGGCCGGAGCGGTTGATGTTGTAGAAGCCCTCGTTGAGCATCTGGCCCCAGGTGGGGATGGTCGGGTCGCCGAGGCCGAGGAAGTCGAACCCGGCCTGCATGCCGATGCCGGCGGCGATGATGCCGGAGGTGAGCAGGATCACGGGCGCCCGGACGGCCAGCAGGATGTGCCGGCCGATGATCCGCGGCGTCGACAGGCCCGACGTGCGGGCCGCGTCGACATAGAGCTCGTTGCGCACGGCGCGGACCGAGTTGTAGACCACGCGGTAGTAGACGGGGGAGATGAAGACGCCGAAGATCGCCATCGTCAGCCACATCGAGGGGCCGATGACGGAGCGGGCGGCGATGAGGACGATGATCGACGGCAGCGACATCGTCAGGGCCGTGAACCAGGAGCCCATGGTGTCGACCCAGCCGCCGAAGTAGCCGGCGACGAGGCCTGCGGTGACTCCGATCGCCGAGGCCACCGCGGCGACGAGCAGGCCGCCGGCGATGCTGAAACTCGTGGCGACGAGCAGCCGGGAGAAGATGTCGCGGCCGGCGGAGTCGCCGCCGAGCACGAGGCCGTCGCCGGGCGGGGCGAAGATGTTCTGCAGCGACGTGGCCGAGGGATCGTTCGGGGCGACGAACGGCCCGATGACCGCGACGACGGCGACGAACAGCAGGAAGACGATCGCCGGGCCGCCGAGCGGGTTGGCCATCAGCCGCCGGAGGAGGTGCGCGCGGGGGGCGCGGGTGTCGGACGGCGCGGTGTCCACGGGGGTGGTTGCGGTGCTCATGACAGCCGGACCTTCGGGTTGAGCCACGCCTGGGCGATGTCGACCAGGGTGTTGACGATGGTGACGACGATCGCCGTCATGATGACGATGCCCATGACGATGGGGATGTCACCAAGGGAGGTGCTGGTGAGGGCCAGCGGGCCGAGGCCCGGGATGGAGAACAGCTGCTCGACGATGACCGCGCCACCCAGCAGGATGACGAACTGCAGGCCGAGCACGCTGAGCGCCGGGCCGGCGGCGTTGCGCAGCACGTGCCGGAACACGATGCGCCGCACGGGGAGGCCGCGACTGCGCAGCGTGCGGACGAAATCGCGGTTGAGCACGTCGATCATCGAGCCGCGGACCTGCTGGGCCACGCCGCCGATCGAGCCGATCGTCAGCGCGACCACCGGCAGCGTGATGGACAGGAGCCACTCGTTGACCGAGTCGCCGGGTTTGGTGTAGCCGGTCGCCGGGAACCAGTCCAGCTTGATGGCGAACACGATGACGAGGAACAGCGCCATGAGGAAGCCGGGGATGGCCTGCCCGAGGACGCCGAGGAACTGGACGGTGCGGTCCAGCCAGCCGCGGCGCGTCGCCGCCAGCGCGCCGAGGACGATGCCGATCAGCGCGGTGAGGACGACGGAACCGACGGCCAGCGAGACCGTGACCGAGATGCGGGACAGCACGGCGTCGGTGACCGGCTGACCGTTGAACCAGGAGACCCCGAAGTCTCCCCGGAGGGCGCCACCGGCCCAGTTGAGGAACTGCTGCATCACCGGCTGGTCGAGCCCGAGCCGGGCCTCGACCTGCGCGACGGCCTCCTCGGTGGCCGACTGGCCTGCGATGCGGCGCGCCGTGTCGCTGCTGCCGGTCTGCAGCAGGAAGAACGTCAGCACGCTGAGCGCCGCGACCAGCGCGATGCCGGCGAGGAGTCGCTTTCCTACGAACTTGAGCATGGTGGGCCCTCCAGGGTGATCGTCGGGATCAGGCGGGGACGATGTCCCAGAGGTTGGAGACGGCCTGGCCGTCCTTCATGGTGACCGTCGTCGCGTCGTTGGTGACGATGACGCCGAGGACACGGTAGAACGGCGCGAACATGGCCTGCTCCACGACGTACTGGTTCATCTCCTTGGCGGCCGCGTCGGCGTCGTCGCCACCGAGGCGCATGGTCGCGGCGAGGGACTCGATGGTCTCGTCGGGCTGGTGGAACACGTTCCAGGCGGACCCGGGGGCCAGCGCCAGCTGGTAGGTCATCCACGCCATCGGCTCCTGGTTGAGGCCGAAGGCGAACATGCCCCACTTGCCGCCCAGGAGGTCGGAGATGAAGCTCTCGCCGGCCTGCTCGTACTCGACGGTGATGCCGGACTCGGCCAGCACGCCGGCGATGAGCTCGGACTCGGAGGCGGGGACGAAGGCGGTCTGCGGCATGACGACGGTGATGCCGTCGGGGTAGCCGGCCTCGGCGAGGAGGGCCTTGGCCTTCTCGGGATCGTACGGGTAGGCGTCCTCGAGCTCCTCGAGGTAGGCCTCGGTGCCGGTGCCGAAGATCTGCGTGGTGGGCTCGCCGTAGCCGGACTCGAGCGCCTGGAGCAGGCCCTCGCGGTCGATGGCGTAGTTGATCGCCTGGCGGACCTTGACGTCGCCGAGGGCCTCGTTCACCGAGCCGGCGCGGTCGGCGAGGATCAGGCCCTTCCAGTTGATCGGCAGCGAGTTGATCGTGTAGCCGGCGGCCTCGGCGTCGGGGATCTGGGTGGTCGAGTTCGTGTTGGCGATGTCGACCTGGTTGTCGCGCAGCGCGTTGACCAGCGCCGACGCGTCGGCGTAGTAGTTGATGACGATCGTGTCGTAGTGCTGGATCTCGGGATCCCAGTAGTCGTCGCGCGCGGTGAACGTGTAGCTGGAGCCGATCGTGGAGGCGTCCGCGTCGAGGACGTACGGGCCGGAGCCGACGGGGTTGGTCTGGGCGTCGGCCGCGTCGAAGGTGGAGGCGGCGGCGACGAGGCCGGAGTTCTGGCTCAGGTAGGTGGTGAGCGCCGGGTCGGGCTGGGAGAGCGTGAGGACCAGCGTGTCCTCGTCGACGGCGGTCGCGTCGGTCACGGCCGACAGGTTGCTGGTGTTCGACGACGCGCCGTCGCGGAAGCGCAGCACGTTCTCGGCGGCCACCTCTGCGGTCAGGTCAGTGCCGTCGGAGAAGGTGACGCCGTCGCGGAGCTCGAGGGTGAGCTCGGTCATGTCGTCGTTGTAGGACCACTCCTCGGCCAGTCCGGGCTCGACGGTGCCGTCGGCGGCGGTGCGGAGGAGCGTGTCGTAGACGGCCATGTGGTAGGTGGCGGTGTTGCCCCACTCGGCGTCGGCGGCCTTCCAGGTGGCGATGTCGACGACGGCGCCGATGGTGAGCTGGTCAGCGCGCCCGCCGGTGGACGAGGAGGAGCTGGTGTCGGTGGCGTCGCCGGTCGCGTCGCCGGAGCCCGAGCAGGCGGTCAACGCCAGGGCTGCTGCGCTGCCGACGGCGAGCGCTTTGAGGATGCGGGACATCGTTGGTTCCCCTTCATAGAAGCTTCTGCGATGAAGTTGCAGGCGGTGGGTCACCGGCCTGTGTCGCCGACTCTAGATCGAAAATCTAAGAGCGTCAAGATTTTTATTTCGGGGGGTGCTATCGTCCTTGACATGGCAGGGGTGCGCGGTGAGTACCGCAAGAGCGCGAAGCGGCGCGAGGAGGTCCTCGACGCCGCCTTCCGGGTGTTCGTGCGGGTGGGGTTCACGAACGCGACGGTCAGTGAGATCGCGCGGGAGGCGGGCATGAGCCAGCCGGGCGTCCTCCATCACTACGACTCCAAGCTCGCGATGCTGCTCGCGGTGTTCGAGCGGCGCGACGTCACCGCGCAGGACATCCTCGGCGGCCGACGCGACATCGAGTTCCTGCGCGGGCTCATGGAGATCACGCGCCGCAACAACGACAAACGCGATCTGATCAGGCTTTATACCGTCATTGCGGCGGAGGCGACCACGCCGGACCACCCGGTGCACCCGTACATCCATGACCGCTTCGACATGATCGTGCGCGAGTCGACGCGGGCCTTCGAGGACCTGCAGCGGCTCGGCCTGCTGCGCGACGGGGTGGACCCGGCCAAGGCCGCGCTCCGGACCACATCGATGGTCGAGGGGATGCAGCTCCTGTGGCTCAACGACGTGCCCGGAATCGACATGGTGCAGGACATGCACGACTACATCCAGAGCTTCCTGACCGTCGAGCTGTGAGACGGGCAGCAGTCGAATCCAAAATCTTTGGACTGGAATATTTTCATCGGCTCCCGTAGCCTCGACGGCGAGGGCGCGACGCGGCGCCCGCCCTACGAGAGGAACCCATGACCAGCGTCGCAGGCCTCGGACTCGCCCGCCACCACGACGGCACCGCCACCGTGCCGTGCCCCGCGCTCTCGTGGCGCGCGGCCGACACCCCCGACGGGTGGACGCAGGCGTGGGCCGAGGTCGACGGCGGTGACGGCGTCGTGCGGATCGACGGTCCGAAGCAGCACGGCGTCGCGTGGCCGTTCGCGCCGCTGGAGCCCCATACCCGTCGCGCGATCCGGGTCCGGGTCGCGGGCACCGACGGGGCCGTCACGGATTGGAGCGAGCCGCTCCACGTGCGCGCCGGCTTCCTCGCCGACGGTGAGTGGCGGGCGGCCTTCGTCGGCCTGGCCGCCCCCGACCGGCCCGCACAGCCCGCCTGGCTGCGCCACGAGTTCGAGCTGGCCGAGGCCCCCGTCGAGGCCGTCCTCTACACGACCGCGCTGGGCGCGCACGAGACCACCCTCAACGGGCGACCGGCCGCTGACGACATCCTCGCGCCCGGCTGGACGTCCTACGACAAGCGGCTCGTCCACACCTCGCACGACGTCACCGCCCTGCTGGCTGCGGGGGCGAACGCCGTCGGCGTCGCGGTGGCGGGCGCGTGGCGCACCGAGGTCTACGGCTTCTTCGGCCGAGGCCGCCGCGTCTACGGCGATCAGCCGGCCTACGCGGCGCAGCTGCACCTGCGCTTCGCCGACGGCTCCACCCGGGTGGTCGTCACCGGGCCCGGGTGGCTCGCCCGAGGCGACCTGGAGATCGTCGAGTCCGGCATCTACCGCGGCGAGACCGTCGACCTCCGCCGCGCCCTCCCCGGCTGGGATGTGCCCGGCGCCTCGGTCGACGGCTGGGCGCCCGTCGCCGTCGAGCGGGTGGACCTGACCCCGCAGCCCAAGTTGGCGCCGCCGGTGCGATGCACCGGGGAGCTGCCGGTGGCTGAGGTGCTGACCACGCCGTCGGGCGTCACCGTCCTTGACTTCGGGCAGAACCTCGTCGGCCGGCTGCGGATCGAGGCCGACCTGCCCGCCGGCACCGTCGTCACGCTCCGCCACGCCGAGGTGCTCGAACACGGCGAGCTCGGCGTGCGCCCCCTGCGCGACGCCGTGCAGACCGACACCTTCACCGTGCCGGGGGGCCCCGTCGTCCTCGAGCCCAGGTTCACGTTCCACGGCTTCCGGTACGCCGAGGTGACCGGGTGGCCGGGCGCCGTCGACCCGGCCGCGTTCACCGCGCGCGTCCTGCACAGCGACATCCGCCCCACCGCGACCTTCGAATGCTCCGAGCAGCTGGTCAACCGGCTGCACGAGAACGTCGTGTGGGGCATGCGCGGCAACTTCCTGTCGCTGCCCACCGACTGCCCGCAGCGCGACGAGCGCCTCGGCTGGACCGGCGACATCCAGGTGTTCTCGCCCACCGCCACCACGCTGTTCGACTGCGACGGGTTCCTCGCCGACTGGCTGCGCGACCTCGCCGTCGAGCAGGCCGCCCACGGCGGGCTCGTGCCCTTCGTCGTCCCCGACGCGCTCGCCGACGAGGTGAAGCCGACGGCGGCCTGGGGCGACGCCGCGACCCTCGTGCCCTGGGCGCTCTGGGAGCGCTACGGCGACGCCGAGGTCCTCGCCGAGCAGTTCGACTCCATGCGCGCCTGGACCGACCGGCTGCTCGAGCAGGCCGGCGATGATCTGCTGTGGGAGGGCTCCATGCAGTTCGGCGACTGGCTCGACCCGACGTCGCCGCCCGACGCGCCGGGGGAGTCGAGGGTCTCCCGCGACATCGTCGCCACCGCCTACGTCGCCCGGTCCTGCCGCGCGGTCGCGGAGGCCGCCGCCGTCCTGGGCCGCGAGGCCGAGGCGGAGGACTACGGCCGGCTGGCGGAGGCGGTCGCGGCGGCCTTCCGCGACGCCTACGTCACCCCCGCCGGGCGGATGATGTCCGACGCGCCCACCGCCTACGCGCTGGCGATCGGCTTCGACCTGGTCACCGACCCGGACGTCCGGCAGGCGCTGGGCGACCGGCTCGCCGAGCGGGTCCGCGCCACCGGCTACACGATCGCGACGGGCTTCGTCGGCACGCCGCTCATCCTCGGCGCGCTCACCGGCACCGGCCACGCGGAGGCCGCCGGCCGGCTGCTCCTGCAGACCGAGTGCCCGTCCTGGCTGTACCCCGTCACCATGGGGGCGACGACGGTGTGGGAGCGCTGGGACTCGATGCTCTCCGACGGATCCATCAACCCGGGCGAGATGACGTCGTTCAACCACTACGCGCTGGGGTCGGTCGCGGACTGGCTGCACCGCAGCCTCGCCGGGCTGGCGCCGCTCACCCCGGGCGGGGCGCGGCTGCTCGTCGCGCCGACGCCGGTGCCGGGGATCGACTGGGCGCGGGCGCGGCACGAGACGCCGTTCGGCGCGGCCTCCGTGTCGTGGCGGCGATCCCTCGACGACCTGGTCGTGGACGTGGAGGTCCCGGCCGGTGCGGTCGCGGAGGCCAGGCTGCCCGGCCGCGACGCCGTCGAGCTGGGTTCCGGGAGCCACCGGCTGACCGCGCCGTTCCCGCGGTTCGCCGGTGCGCCGGGCGGGCTCTCGCTGCGCTCCACGCTCGCCGACCTCATCGACCACCCGGCCGCCGTCGGCGTGATCCGCGACGAGCTCACCGGGTTCGCGCCCGGCTACGCCGCGGGGTTCTTCGCCCGGACGTCCTGGACCGAGGGCTGCCACCTGGCGGACGTGCTCTTCGGCGTGCCGCCCGAGGTTCGCGACCGGCTCGACGAGCGGTTGGCGGCGCTGTGACGCGCCCTGTCGTCGCGGGCTTCCACCCCGACCCGTCGGTCTGCCGGGTGGGCGACACGTTCTACCTGGTCAACTCCACGTTCGAGTACCTGCCGGGGGTGCCGCTGCGGTCGAGCACGGACCTCGTCACCTGGTCTCTCGTCGGCAACGTGCTCGACCGGCCGTCGCAGCTGCCCGCCGCCACGACGGGGGCCGGGATCTTCGCGCCGACGCTCCGGTTCCACGACGGCTGGTTCTGGATGGTCACCACCGACATGAACCGGATCGGGCAGGGGCAGCTCATCGTGCGGTCGCGGACGCCGGAGGGCCCCTGGTCCGACCCGGTGTTCGTCGCGGGCGCGATCGGCATCGACCCCGACCTCGCCTGGGGCGACGACGGCGCCTGCCGCCTGACCTGGTGCGCGTTCGACGGGCGGCCGGCGATCGCGCAGGCCGTCGTCGACCCGGCGACGGGGGAGATGCTCTCCGGCCGCCGCGAGCTCGCCCGCCGCGACGACGGCGTGCACATCGAGGGCCCGCACCTCTACCGGCGCGGCGGCTGGTGGTACTTCGTCACCGCAGAGGGCGGCACCGAGCGCGGGCACATGGTGTGGGTGGCGAGGTCGCGGAGCATCGACGGGCCGTTCGAGCGGGCGGCCGGGCCCCTGCTCACGCGCCGCAGCGTGACCGGCGAGCTGCAGAACGTCGGCCACGGTGACCTCGTCGAGCTGGCCGACGGGTCGTGGGCGATGGTCGTGCTCGGCGTGCTGGCGCGGGGCGAGTCGCCCGGCTTCCACGTCAACGGCCGGGAGACGTTCCTCGTCGGGATCGACTGGGCCGACGGCTGGCCGGTCGCGGTGCCGGACCGGTTCGAGGGCGCGCCCGCCGGGGCGTTCGTCGACGACTTCGCCTCGCCGTCGCTCTGCCCCGAGTGGATCTCGCCGGGCTGCTGGTCGGACGGGTTCGCGACGCCCGGGGCCGGGCTGAGGTTGCGCGCGTCGTCGGGGGACCGGCGGATGGTCGGGCTGCGCTGCACGACGGCCGAGTGGGACTTCGACGCCGTGGTGGCCGACGGCTGCCCGAACGTCGTGGTCCGCATCGACGACAAGCACAACCTGCGCGTCCGCCTCGAGCCGGCGCGGGCGGTGGCGGAGATGCAGATCGCGGCGGGGACGCTGACGATGGGGGAGGCCGGGCGGGGCGGCGGGGACGTGACGGTCCGGGTGTCGGCGCGCGCCTTCGTCGGTGGACCGTTCGAGCGCGGCGGGCCGGACGAACTGACGGTGTCGGTCGACGGTGTGGAGATCGCCCGGGTCGACGGCCGCTACCTCTCGACGGAGGTCGCGGGCGGGTTCACCGGCCGCGTCGTCGGCCTGGAGACGGGGGAGTCGCCGGCGCTCGTCCGCGGGGTCGCGCTCCGTCCGCGGGTCCGGTAGCGCGGGGCGTCAAGTCCCGTCGGCCTGGGCTCGGTTCTCCCGTCCGGGTTCGGAGTCGCCCTTCTTCCCTGGTTCGAGTTGCCGCTGCGCGGGTTCCAGGTGACATGTCTGACTGGGCTCGGGTCGCCCGTCTTGCCCGGTTCGAGGCGACATGATGCCTGAGTGGGCAGGGGGGCCTCACGGGCAGGTCGCCTCGAAGCTGCCGTCGACGGTGTCCATCGACCCGCTCTCGGTGTCCATGAACCCCGCCTCGCCGCTGACGTTCTTGCCGTCGAGCACGATGAACTCCGCGCCGTCGCCGAGGAGCCCGCCCGCTTCGTAGCTCACGCTGGGGTCTTCGAAGTTCTCGATGTCGTTGAGGCTCACGGTGTGGCCGTACTCGTCGATCGAGATGTAGAGCTGCACTCCGTCTCCGATCGCGGAGAGGACGAACTCCGCCCCCTCCTGGCCGGTCTCCTCCTCGCCGATCGCGCAGAGGGCGCCGTCGAACTCCCAGGTCTCGTCGCCGATGGTGATGCTGGCGGAGCCGCCGTCCTGCATCTCCTCGAGGTTGCTGGCCATCTCGGAGATGTCGCCGGCCATGTCGGAGGCCATGTCCTCCGCCTCCTCGACGGTCATGGACGATGCATCCTCGGCGGCGCTGGCCATGGACGAGACGGCCTCCTCGACCTCTGTCGCGGGGTCGTCGTCACTGCCGCAGGCGGTGAGGCCCAGGGCGAGGGCGGTGAGAGTGAGCAGGCCGGTGCGGGTGAGCGTGCGCATGTCTGTACCCCTTCCGACGGGCGGCGGCGGATCAGGTCGTCCCGCTGCAGGACGCCCCCCGACATCAGTGCGGTCAGCCTAACCCCGCGGGGGTCCGCCGCAACCGGGAGCGGGTTTCGGGAGGCGAGGCGCGCCGTCGACGCGGTGGATCGGGGCGCTAAATGTTGCGTCGCGCAACAGTGCCGGCGTCCCGCGCCCGCCACGTCGCACCCCTGACGGCCCACTTCGCACCCCGTGGTGCTCCTCGCACCCCGCGTGCGGGGTGCAAAGAGCGCTCAGGGGTGCGACGTGGGCTGCCGGGGGCCGTGCGGGGTGCGACGTGGGCCGTCCGGGGTGCGAAGTGCGCTCAGGGGTGCGACGTGGGCCGTCCGGGGTGCGACGTGGCCCCACCGCGACCGTCAGGGGTGCGACGTGGCCCCGCCGCGACCGTCAGTGACAGCCACAGGAGCGGCGCACGATCAACTCGGTCGGAAACACCCGGACGTCGGTTTCGCCGCGCAACAATTGCTGGATCGCGGCCTTCGCCATCGCCTTCATCGGGACGCTCGCAGTGGTGAGCGGCGGGATCG
>JAUHXZ010000066.1 GCA_030426725.1 Actinomycetes bacterium | reverse complement strand
CGCTCGACGTCGCTGTAGGCAAGCTCGTGGGGCGAGTTCGTCCAGCGCAGCCTGAACAGCGGCGGCTGGGCGAGGTAGACGTGGCCGGCCTCGATGAGCGGGCGCATGAAGCGGAACAGCAGCGTCAGCAGCAGGGTGCGGATGTGCGCACCGTCGACGTCCGCGTCGGCCATGAGGATCAGCTTGTGGTAGCGCAGCTTGTCGAGGTCGAAGTCCTCCTGCATCCCGGCGCCGAGGGCGTTGATGATCGCCTCGACCTCCTTGTTGGCGAGGATGCGGTCGATGCGCGCCTTCTCGACGTTGAGGATCTTCCCCCGGATCGGGAGGATCGCCTGCGTGCGGGGATCGCGGCCGCCGCGGGCCGAACCGCCGGCGGAGTCACCCTCGACGATGAACAACTCGCACTCGCGCGGATCCGTCGACTGGCAGTCGACGAGCTTGCCGGGGAGCCCGGCGCCGCCGAGGAGGCCCTTGCGGGAGCGGGCCATGTCGCGCGCCTTGCGGGCGGCGAGCCGCGCGGCGGCGGCGGACTGGGCCTTGCGAACGATGTCCTTGCCCTCGGCGGGGTTGCGCTCGAACCAGTCACCCAGCCGGTCGTTGAGGACCCGCTGCACGAACGACTTCGCCTCGGTGTTGCCGAGCTTCGTCTTGGTCTGGCCCTCGAACTGCGGTTCGGCCACCTTGATCGACACGATGGCCGTGAGGCCCTCGCGGATGTCGTCCCCGGAGACCCGGTCCTCGCGCTTGCGGATGAGGCCCCACGAGTCGCCCCAGCGGTTCACCGTGTTGGTGAGCGCGGCGCGGAAGCCCTCCTCATGGGTGCCGCCCTCGTGGGTGTTGATCGTGTTCGCGAACGTGTAGACGCTGCTGGTGTACGACGCGTTCCACTGCATCGCGATCTCGACGCCCATGCCCTGCTCCGGGGCGTGCGCCTCGACGGCGATCACCGTCGGATGGATGGGGTCCTTGCCGGTGGAGAGGTACTTGACGTAGTCGATGAGCCCGTCGGTGAACTGGAACTCGTCGAACGGGGTGTCGGTCTCACCCTCGTCACCGGTGGCGATCTGGTGCTCGGTGCGCAGGTCGATGATCGACAGGCGCAGGCCCTTGTTGAGGAACGCCATCTCGCGGAAGCGGGTGGCCAGCGTGTCGTAGTTGTAGTTCGTCGTCTCGAAGATCTCCTTCGAGGGGTAGAACGTGATGGTGGTGCCGGTCTCCTCGGTGGCCTCCATGCGTTCGAGCTCCGTGACGGGCACGCCGAGATGGAACGTCTGCTCCCAGCGGTGGCCGTCGCGGCGCACGTCGACGATGAGCTTGTCCGACAGCGCGTTGACGACCGACGAGCCGACGCCGTGCAGGCCACCGGAGACCTTGTAGCCGCCGTTGCCGAACTTGCCGCCGGCATGGAGGACCGTGAGCACGAGGGTGACGGTGGGGATTTTCTCGACCGGGTGCTCCTTGACCGGGATGCCGCGCCCGTCATCCTTGACCCGCACGCCGCCGTCGTCGAGGAGCTCCACGTCGATGCCGGAGCAGTAGCCGGCCAGCGCCTCGTCGACGGAGTTGTCGACGATCTCGTAGACCAGGTGGTGGAGGCCGCGCTCACCGGTGGAGCCGATGTACATGCCAGGGCGCTTGCGGACGGCCTCGAGACCCTCGAGGACGGAGATCTGATCGGCGTCGTAGGTGCCTTCGACGGTGATGTCCGCTGAATCGAGGAGGCCCTCCAGACGCTCCGTCGGGGTGAAATCCTCGTCTGGCCGCATCTCGTCGGTCACAAAAGCTCCTGTCCACGCAAACGGGCGCCGGAGGACCGGCGCCGTTGGTCCAGCCAATTCTACCGCGTCCACCCAACACCAGCGACCCCGGACCACCACTGGGACCACCTCAAAGGGCCATGGAGCCCGTCTCTCGCCGATCGCGGGGCAGATGCGGGGTCCCCTATCGATCCCGGGCCCGCAGAGCGGCAGAGAGCCGCGCCGGTGACGTCGACCTCGCACCGCCCCGGGGCCTCCCCGCGATGAGCCTGATCCATGGCCGAAAGCGGGCTTGATCGATCCAATGGAGGGAGTTCGTCGTCGAACCGCGTGTCCGGCTCGTCGCGGCCCGGCGGCGGGGTCCGAGGGGGCGGCGCGGGTGGGTCGGGGAGGGCGCGACGGAGTAGCCTTCCCGCGTCGGAGGGAGGCCGGGAGTATGGAATGGACCTTGGTCGCGGCGGCAGCGGCGGCGCTCATCATCGGGATCGCCAAGACCAGCTTCGGGGGTCTTGGCTCGATCGCGGTGGCGCTGATGGCGCTGTCCCTGCCGACCAAGGAGTCGACGGCCGCCACCTTGCTCCTCCTCATCACCGGCGACATCATCGGGGTCCTGCGTTACCGGCGCTCCGCCGACTGGAAGCTGTTGCGCGCTCTGCTTCCTTCCGTCGTACCGGGCCTGCTCGTCGGCGCGCTGTTCATCCAGATGGTCGACGACCTGGTGCTGCGACGTTCGATCGGGGCCATCCTGCTGGTGTCGGTCGTCCTCCAACTGGTGATGTCGACGCTGGCCAGGCGGCGCGAACCCATGCCCGAGCTGGACGACGCCCCGCCGCACCGCGGGTTGACCGTCGGCGCGGGGGTGGCGGCCGGTTTCACGACGATGGCCGCGAACGCCGCCGGCCCGGTGATGGCGGTCTACCTGCAGCTGGCGAAGGTGGAGAAGATGCGCTTCCTCGGCACGTCGGCGTGGTTCTACTTCATCGTCAACGTCGCCAAGACGCCGCTCAGTGCCTCCCTGGGGCTCTTCACCCCGGAAGTCATGGTCACAGTCGCCTGGGGCATTCCCGTCGTGCTACTCGGCACGGTCATCGGCGTCGCCCTCGTGCACCGGGTCAAGCAGCGCGCTTTCGACGTCATCACGCTGCTCACGTCGATCATCGCCGCGGGCGCCCTGCTCGTCGTCTGAGGGAGGCTTCAGCTGGCGGTCGGGTCCGCGGCTGCGGTGGTCGACGCGGGGGCCGAGCTGGTCGTCGGGTCGGGAGCCGACGTCGTGGGTGCTGCCGACGAGGTGCTGGGAGCCGGCGCCGAGGTCGTCGGAGGCGGGGGCGCGGAGGTGGTCGTGGGGGCAGGAGCCGAAGACGTCGTCGGAGCCGGCGCCGAGGTCGTCGTGGGCGCCGGAGCCGAAGTCGTTGTGGGCGCGGGAGCCGACGTCGTCGTCGGAGCCGGGGCCGGGGCTGAAGACGTCGGTGTGGTGGTCGCGCTCGGGCTCGGGGCGGGGGACGAACCGGGCGACAGGCTCGGGGATGGGCTCACCGTGAGCGTCAGCGACGGGCTGAGCGATGAACTCGGAGAGGGGCTGGGCGACTGACTCGCCGAGGGACTGAGCGACGGCGACAGGCTAGGGCTCGGGGACAGGCTCGGACTCGGCGGCAGGCTCGCGAGGAACCCCGCCCCGATGCTGGGGCTCGACGACAGGCTCGGGCTGGGCGACGGCGAGGCGGTCAAACTCGGCAGGGGATCAGGAGCCTCGACCGTGTCGAAGTAGGCGACCTTGCTGAGATCGACGCGCGACGGCTTCCCGTTGAGCCACGGCTCCGGGTCGGTGAACTGCCCGTTGGCGATGACCTCGAAGTGCAGGTGGCAACCCGTCGAGTACCCGGTGTTGCCGACCCGCCCGACCGCGTCGAGAGCCTCGACGTCCTGCCCGACATAGACCGCGATGGCCGAGAGGTGGTTGTAGGTCGTCACCACCCGGTAGCCGCCGATCCAACCGTGGTCGACCTTCACCTGGACCCCGTTGCCGCCTGCCCACCCGGTGTAGACGACGGTGCCGTCGGCGGCCGACCCTACGGGGGTTCCGCAGGGGGCGGCGAAGTCGAGGCCGGTATGGAGCTTCCACACCCGCAGCACGGGGTGGTAGCGCATCCCGAACACCGACGTGCGCCGGCCTGTCACCGGCATGGAGAACAGGTCGCCCTCGCCCGCGATGCCGACGGCGTCGAGCCCCAGATCGGAAGGGATGCTTGACGGCTCGGGCGGCTCCGACTCGGAGGGCGCGGGCGTGGGGGCGACGGGGCCGTCGAGCACCGCGATCTGCGGGGTGGGGGCGCTGAAGGGGTCGAACCCGAGACTGTGCTCGTCGTCACGGACCGGTTCGGCGACGCGGACGGGGAGCTGCGGGAAGGCCGACGATACGGCCGACGGAGGCGCGCTCGGGGCGGCGACGGGCTCGACCGGCACGGCCTCGATGGCGGTGAGGGGATCCTGGGCGGCAGCCACCGCGCCGCCCACCAGGGCGATCGAAACCGCGGCCGCGATCACCGATGGCAATCCCCGCAGTCTCATCCAGTCCCCCCGACGGTCAACTGTCCCCCTGTTCATGAAAGCACTCGGGAGGGCCGATTGGAAGGGTTCGGCGGAATCCGTCCGCGGGACGGGCCGTCGGTCAGGAGGCGTCGAACTCCACGGTGAGGCTCGCGGTCAGGTCGACGTCGTCGGGGTCGAGGTCGATCGACGGCCCTGATTCCGCGGCGCTGAACGACCGCGCCATCTGCCGTCCACCGGGTTGGATACCGCCGCCGTCCTGGACGGAGACGGCCTCCACGGTGCCGAGCCCGGCGGCGCGGGCGATCCATTCGGCCCGCTGCCTGGCCTGCGCGAAGGCGTCGGCCAGGGCGCGTGGCTGCGCCTCGGCGACGGTCGCGTCGAGGAGGCGCCAGTCGAGCCAGGTGATATTGACGCCGGCGGTGGAGGCGAGTTCCCCGAGCAGCGCGGCCATGGCGTCGAGGTTCACCAGGACGACGCTGCCACGCGCCTCGGCGCTGAATCGTGGTGCCGTCCTGGCGCGGGCGTCCACCGGGGTGGTGCTGGTGCGGAGGCCGGAGATCCTCAGCTCGCGGGCGGAGCCGGCGCCGACCGCCTCCTCGAGGCGGGACCGGACACGACCGACGAGCGTCGCGGTGTCCGCGACGACGGGCTCCCGATCATCTCCGGCGAATCCGACGGTGAAGTTCACCCGGACGCATTCCGCCGGCAAGGTGACGGAGCTCGTTCCGGTGACGGTGATGCGCATGCCGACAGCGTACGTCGGCGAGATCATCCGTAGGTGTCGCGCGGGCCCTGGCCCTTGACCGACCTCAGCCCCTTCTTCCAGCTTGGCGCCTTCGGGCCCCGGAACTCGACGCGCAGCACCGTCCGGTCGCCGAGCTTGTGGTTGAGCGTCGTGACGATCTGCGAGGCCGCGTAGCGCATGGCCGTCGCCCAAGAGGTGGAGTCGCAGTCGACGATGAGCACGCCGTCGGCGTAGTTGACCGGCGTGGAGTGCTCGGCGTTGGCCTCCCCCACCAGCTCGGGCCACCGGCGCAGCACCATCGACAGGCTGATTCGACGCTGCCAGCCGCGCTGCCTGATGACGGAGTCGAGGACGTCGCCGACGAGTTGAGGGTCGCGGTCGTCGGGGCCGGCGCCGGAGCGCTGCTGCTCCTGCATCCGCGGCCGGCGCCTCACCGGCTTCGGCGGTGCCGGCTCGGGCAGCACCCCGCCGTAGGCGGCGGACTCGACGGCGGCGCGCGCGATCTCCGAGGCCAGCTCGAGGCCGGTCGGGTCGTGCTGCTCCTCCGTCATGGCACGAGGGTACCCCGGGGTGTCAGCCCTCGACGGGGGCCAGGGTGCCGGCGTCGACGCGGAAGCGGCGCTCGGCCGGGAAGTCGGGCACGTCCGCGCCGACCGCCGCCGTGATGAGTACCTGTTCCGCGTCGGCGACGGCGGCCGCCAGCCTCTCGCGCCGCACCGCGTCAAGCTCGGCGAAAACGTCGTCGAGCACGAGCACAGGCTCCACGCCGTCGTCGCGCACGAGCGAGAAGCCGCCCAGGCGCAGCGACAGCGCCAACGACCACGATTCGCCGTGCGACGCGTAGCCCTTCGCAGGCAGCGGGCCGATCCGCAGCTCGACGTCGTCGCGTTGGGGACCCACCAGCGTCACGCCCCGCGACACCTCGTCGCGGCGCAGCTGCTCCATCTGCGCCAGCAGGCGCCGGTGCAGCTCGCCGCGAACGTCGGCCGCGCCGGCGACCCCCTCGAGGTCCAGGCCGGTCTTGTACGTCGCGTCGACGCTGTTGTTGACCGGGGCGATCGTCTCGTATGCGCGCTGGGCGTGCGGCAGCACGTCGGCCAGGGTGTCGAGCCGGGCGTGCAGCAGCTCCGCGCCGAACACCGCCAGCTGCTCGTTCCACACCGACAGCGTCACGTCCTCGTCGCCGCCGGTCGGCACGAATGACCGCCCGGCCATGCCCTTGAGGAGGGCGTTGCGCTGCTTGAGCACCCGGTCGTAGTCCTGCTTGACGCCGGCCATGCGCGGCCAGCGAGTCGTGACGAGCGAGTCGAGCCAGGCGCGGCGGTCGGACGGGTCGCCGCGGATGATCGCCAGATCGACCGGGGAGAACACCACCGTGCGGAGGGCGCCGACCATGTCGCGCGGGCGCTGCACCGGAGCCCGATTCAGGCGCGCCACGTTGGAGCGGCCGTTGGCGATCTCCAGCTCGAGGGAGATGAGCCGCGGGTCGTCGCGCCCGGCCCGGACCTTGGCGCGGACGACGGCCGTCTCGGCCCCCGCCCGGATCAGCGGCGCGGTCGCCGAGACCCGGTGAGACGACATGGTCGACAGATACTCGACCGCCTCGACGAGGTTGGTCTTGCCCTGACCGTTCGACCCCACCAGCACCGTCACCCCGGCCGTCAGCTCCAGCGACGCGGCGGCGTAGTTGCGGAAGTCGACCAGCGACAGCTCCGTGACGAACAACCGAGCAGGTCAGCTGGGCAGGCGCATCAGCATGATGACGTGGCGGTAGTCGGTCAGCGGATCGCCGTCGACCGTCGCCAGCCCCATGATGAGGCAGGGCTTGCCGGGCAGGGTGAACGAGAAGTGCGCGTAGGGGGCGTCGAGCGCGGTGAGCGCGTCCAGCAGGTAGTGCGGGTTGAAGCCGGCGTCGGTGATCGACTGCTCATCGCCGACGATGCCCACCTCGGCCTCGAGGGCCTCGGAGCCCTGCGCCTGGTCACCGGTGGCGGCCTCCAGCACGATGTGGTCGTCCTCGATGCGCATGCGCAGCGGGGTGTTGCGCTCCGCGACCAGCGACACTCGCTTGACGGCGGCCAGTAGGTCAGCGGTGCTGACGCGCACGCTCACCGTGGCATCGACGTCCATGAGGTGGCGCACCTTCGGGAACGCCTGGCTGAGCAGGCGAGTGGTGGCCTCGCGGCTGCCCTTGGTGCTCTCGCCGATGAAGCCGGCGAGGCCCTCGCCCTCCGCCTCGGTGGTGGATAGGGAGATGGTGACGCTCTCGCCGGAGGTCATCGACTTCGCGGTGTCCGCAAGCACCTTACCGGGCACGAGGACAGCGCCCTCGACCGACGGGGACGACGGCCGCCAGGTGAGTTCCTTGAGCGCCATGCGGTAGCGGTCGGTCGCCAGCAGCGACAGGTTCTCGCCGTCGATCTCGATCTTGACGCCGGTGAAGACGCTGAGGAGTTCGTCACGGCCGGCGGCGACGACCACCTGCCCGACGGCCTTCTCGAACGCCGACGCCTCGACCTCGCCGGTCTGCGTGGGCATGTCCGGCAGCGTCGGGTACTCCTCGACGGGCAGGGTCTGCAGGGTGAAGCGGGCCTGGCCGCAGGTGAGCTCCACCTTGGAGTGGTCGGCCACGAGGTCGACGGGCTTGTTCGGTAGGGAGCGCGCGATCTCGGCGAGCAGCCGGCCCGAGACGAGCACGGTGCCCTCGTCGGTGACGGTGGCGGCCATCTTGACCTTGGCCGACGTCGTAGAGTCGAAGCTGGACAGCGTCAGGCCGTTGGCGTCGGCTTCGAGGAGCATCCCGGCGAGGATCGGGGCGGTCGGGCGGGTGGGCAGGCTGCGTGCCACCCAGGCCACGGCATCAGCCAACGCGTCGCGCTCAACTCGAATCTTCACTGGTTCCCCTTCGATATGACTCTGACACGGCCCGACGGCGCCTCGGCGGGCCGAGGTTACGGACCGTCGCCTGCATCATAGCTGGGCCGTGGTTTCCCCACGCCAGCCGTGGCGCTACTCGGTGGCGATGGATTCCAGGACGTTCAGCCGCGAGGCGCGACGCGCGGGACCGACCGCCGCGAGGACGCCGAATCCGGCGGCGAGGACGACGAACGCGCCCAGTTGGAGCCACGGGATGACGAGCACGTCGATGCCCTCGCCGCGCAACAGATCCACGAGGACGAGGCCGAACACCAGGCCGAGCAGTACCCCGAGGACCGCGCCGAGGACGGCCACCATCACCGATTCCAGGGTGACCATGCGCCTCAGCTGGGGGCGGGTCATGCCGACGGCGCGCAGCAGGCCGACCTCGCGGGTGCGCTCCATGACCGAGAGGCCGAGGGTGTTGACGATGCCGAGCAGCGAGATGACGATCGCCAGCGCCAGAAGGGCGTAGAGGATCGAGAACAGCTGGGAGAACTGGTCGACTCGGGCGTCGATGAACTCGTCGACTTCCGACACGACGACGGTGGGCAGATCGTCGGCCGCGGCCTGGAGCCCGTCGCGCACGGCCGCCGGGTCGGCGTCGTCGGAGGTGAACACGACGATGCGCTGCACCAGGGACGCGTCGGCGAGCCGGCCGTAGGTGTCGAGGTCGACGACGACGTCATCGAACAGGCCGCCCGCTCCCCCGGCGTGGATCCCGGTGACGAGCACTTCCACGGGGTCACCCGCCGGCGTGGAGAGTGTGAAGAGCTGGCCGAGCGTGAGGTCCTGGTCCTCGGCGAAGTCCTGCTCGAGGACCGCCGGCGGAACGACCCCGTCGCTGGTGAGATCACCGGCCGTGAGGTCGAGGCTGCTGGCCCGGGTGAGGCCCTCGGCGGACGCGCCCGACAGGGACACGCTCTCGCCGTCGAGCATCGTGACGCCGCTGTAGAACTCGTAGACGTCCGTGACGCCGTCGACCTGGCGGACCTCATCCGCCACCGTGGCGTCGAACGGCTGGTAGGCGACGGGTGTCAGCGTG
Source organism: Actinomycetes bacterium (assembly GCA_030426725.1). GTDB lineage: Bacteria > Actinomycetota > Actinomycetes > Propionibacteriales > Propionibacteriaceae > Arachnia. The sequence goes on along the minus strand of JAUHXZ010000066.1, from coordinate 4,899 downwards.
AAGTCGCCGCGCTGATCAGCGGTCAGCCCGTCGCGGATGGACGTGGTGGTGCTGGCGGCGAGGATCGCGACGGTGGTCACCAACGCCAGGCCGATCATGAGGGTGGCGGCCGTCGCGGCGGTGCGCCGGGGCTGGCGGACGGCATTGAGGCGGGCGAGGCGTCCCACCTCGCCGAAGAGCCGGTGGTAGAGCGCCCCGAAGGCCGCGATGACCGGGCCTCCGACGATGACGGCGGCCAGGACCATGCCGACGAGCAGGAGCACGGCGCCGGCGCCCGCCCACCAGAGCGGTTCGGGTACGTCGAGCCAGACGGCCGCCACGATCGCCGCGACGCCCAGTTCGATGGCGGCGACGCCGATCAGCGGCAGACCCCCCATCCGCTCGGGGCCGGACTGCGCCGCGGCCGCCAGTGCCTCGACCGGCCGGGTCCGCGACGCCTTCCTCGCGGGGAAGACGGCCGCGACGAGGGTGATGACCACGCCGATGAGGTACGACGCGACGACCGCCTGCCAGGTGAACGACGGCACCGCAGCACCAAGGTCGACACCGATGCCGCGCATGCCGGCGAGGATCGCCCAGGCCAGGCCGTACCCGACGGCGAGACCGACGGTGGCCCCCACGAGGCCGATGACGACCGCCTCGATGAGGACGGCACGGCGCACCTGCCCCCGGGTGGCGCCGATGGCGCGCAGGAGGGCGAGCTCCCGGGAGCGCTGGGCGACAAGGATCGAGAACGTGTTGAGGATGAGCAGGGTGGCTACCAGCAGCGAGATGCCGGCGAAGACGAGAAGGAACGTGTTGACGAAGCCCAAGCCCACGTCGAGCTGGTCCTGGATCTGCCCGGAGAGCTCTTCGCCGGTCTCCGCGACGAAGCCGTCGGGCAGGACCCCCCGGACGTCCTCGGCGACCACCTCCGGGTCCGCGTCGTCGGCCGTGACCACCCAGGCTGCGGGGAACCCGTCCTGCCCCTGCAGCATGACCTCCTGCGCCTCGGCGAGCGTGAAGAACACGTAGCTCGCCCCGGCGGTGCCGCCCGATCCGTAGGTGCCCGTGCCGGAGAGGGTGTAGGTGCGGATGCCGTCGCGGGGCGTCGAGATGGAGACGGTGTCGCCGATCACGTAGCCCGCCCGCTCGGCCGTGGTCGGGTCGAGCATGACCTGCCCGTCGGCCTCGGGTGCCGCGCCGCCGACGACGCGGGCACCGGTCTGGCCGCCGGCGGCGGGGGCGTCGATCCAGTTCATCCCGATACCCGGGGCCCCGGCGAAGCCGAGCAGGTCGCCGCCCTTGCCCAGCGGGAAGATCTGGGTGTTGGACACCATCGGCTCGGCCTGAGCGACGCCCGGGACCTCGGAGATCCGGTCGAGGTCCTCCTGGTCGAGGAGGATCTCCCCGGCTCCGGTGGCCTGGGCCTGCCCCATCCCGGCGAAGCCGCCATTCTCCGAGGAAACGTTGACGTCGGCGAGCGCGCCCTTGACGACCTCGTCGAAGCTGGCCGACAGGAGGTTGGTGAAGAACAGGGAGCCGGCGACGAAGGCGACGCCGAGGACGATCGACAGCGCGCTGAGCAGGAGGCGCACCTTGTGCGCCCACAGCGACCTCCAGGTGGCCTGCAGCATGTCAGTCCAACATGGCGCGTCGGGCGATGGACCGCTCGACGGTCGGCACATCGTCGTCCACGGGGCCCGGCTGGCTGGGTGCTTGTCCGCCGTCGCGGTAGACCGCCGGGTTGTCGTCGTCCGAGGGTGGCGGCGACGCGGGCGAGGCGGGGCCGGCCGGTGGGGTGAGCGACGACGTTGCGGCTGCCGGCGGGACCGGATCCGTCGTGCGCGGGTAGAGCACCGACATCGCGGCCAGAAGGTCCTCCTGCGTCGCGCCGCGCAACTCGTGGACGATGTGCCCGTCGGCGAGGAACACGGCCCGGTCCGCGTAGCTGGCTGCGTGCGCGTCGTGGGTGACCATGACGACGGTCTGATTGAAGTCGTCGACGCTGCGCCGGAGGAACCCGAGGACCTCCCCGGCCGACGTCGAGTCCAGGTTGCCGGTTGGCTCGTCGCCGAAGACGATGTCCGGCCGGTTCATCAGCGCCCTGGCGCACGCCACGCGCTGCTGCTGCCCGCCCGACAGCTCGGTGGGCTTGTGCTCGAGGCGGTCGCCGAGGCCGAGGACCCCGACGATGCGCTCGAACCACTGCTCGTCGACGTCCTTGCCGGCGATCCGCAATGGCAGCACGATGTTCTCCCGGGCCGTCAGCGTGGGCACCAGGTTGAAGGCCTGGAAGATGAACCCGATGCGTTCGCGGCGGAGCAGGGTCAGCCGGGTGTCGTCGAGCGCCGACACGGAGGTGTCACCGATCAGCACGTCCCCGGACGTGGGGGTGTCGAGCGCGGCCATGAGATGCATCAGCGTCGACTTGCCGGAGCCCGACGGCCCCATGATGGCCGTGAACTCGCCCTCCATGACGTCGAAGTCGATCGCGTCGAGGGCCGTGACCACGGCCGAGCCGGAGCCGTAGATCTTGGTGAGGCCCCTGGCCCTTGCTGCGATGCTCACGCGCTCAACGGTAGCAAGCACGTCGGGCGCGTCACCCCGATCGAGGGGCAGGCACGGTGGGCGGAGGGCGCGTTGCCCACATCCATGACTTTGAGGGGATTTCTGTAATTACATCCCAGCCATACTCATAGGGGCTGTGGATGCGGTGGATAACCGGTTCCGCTGCTTGTCAGGACGACGGCGTCCCTGTTGACCGGTTGTGGAGGGTCCGAGAACCACACGGGGAGGATTTGTGGAGACGGCCTGGGGGGAAAGTTATCCACAATCCCGTCCCAGGCCGTCCGCACAGGGTTATCCTCAGGTTCAGCGACCCATCAGCTTCCCGAAGAAGCCGCTGCCGGCGGTCTCGCTCGCGCTGTGGCCGCCGCACCACTGGCCCGCGGGGACCATGCGCTTGACGGACTCGATGTGGTTGCCGCAACCGGCCCAGGTGGTCTTACCGCAGGTTCGGCACTTCACGGGGCTGCACATAGGTTGTTCTCCTTCGTAGATGTGGCTTAAGGGGGCCTCGATTCGCAACGATACCCCCAGGGGTATAGAGTTTGCAACATGAGAGTTGTCATCGTTGGTGGAGTTGCTGGTGGGATGAGCGCGGCCGCGCGGCTGCGTCGTCTGGATGAATCCGCGGAGATCATCGTGGTGGAGAAGAGCGGCTACGTGTCGTTCGCCAACTGCGGTCTCCCCTATCACGTGGGCGGTGTGATCAAGCGGCGCGGCGCGCTGCTGCTGCAGACGCCAGAGGCCCTTTACGACCGGTTCCGGCTCGACGTGCGCGTGGGCACCGAGGCGGTCCAGATCAATCGCCAGGCCAAGGAGATCGTCGTGCGCGACGTCGAGTCCGGGCGCGAGGAGACCCTGTCCTACGACAAGCTCGTCCTCTCCCCCGGCGCGAAGCCGCTGATGCCGCCGATCCCGGGGATCGAGCGGGCGCTCCCCCTGCGCAACGTCGAGGACACCGACGCGATGCTCGGTGCCGTCCAGGGCGCGGGCACAGCCGTCGTGATCGGAGGTGGCTTCGTCGGGCTCGAGGTCGCCGAGAACCTGCTGCACCGCGGCATGAAGGTGGCCCTCGTCGAGGCCCTTCCCCAGGTCATGGCGCCGCTCGATCCCGAGATGGTCGCGCCCGTCCACACCGCCATGCGCGAGGCCGGTATCGACCTGCGGCTGGGGTCGGCGGTCACCTCCATCGGCGAGCGGGACGTCACCCTGGCCGACGGCACCACCGTCCCCGCCGACGTCGTCGTGGCCGCGATCGGCGTGCGTCCCGACACCCAGTTGGCCATGAAGGCGGGCCTCAAGGTCGGCCCGCGAAGCGGTCTGCTCGTCGACGACCGGCAGCTGACCAACGACGAGAACATCTACGCCGTGGGCGACGCCGTCGAGAAGATCGACGCGCTGAGCGAGGAGGCCGTCCTCGTGCCCCTGGCCAACACGGCGAACCTCCAGGGCCGGCGCGTGGCCGACGACATCGCCGGGCGCGGCAGGCCCGCCCGTCCGGTGCGCGGCACCGCGATCGTCGGACTTCTCGGGCTGCAGATCGCCGCCACGGGCTGGAACGAGAAGCGGCTGGTCGATGCCGGACGCCCCTACCTGGCCATCCACGTCCATCCCGCCTCTCACGCCACCTACTACCCCGGTGCGGCAACCATGTCGCTGAAGCTGCTCGTCGATCCCGACACCCACGACATCCTGGGCGCCCAGGGCGTGGGCAAGGAGGGCGTCGACAAGCGCATCGACGTCATCGCCACCGCGATGACCGCCGGGATGAAGGCCGAGGAGCTCGCCGAACTCGAGCTGGCCTACGCACCGCAGTTCGGGTCGGCGAAGGACGCGGTCAACATGCTCGGCTTCGTCGCCGAGAACCGCCTCAGCGGCTGGGAGAACTCCATCCAGTGGCACGAGGTGGCCGACGCGCAGCACAACGGCGCGGTCGTCATCGACGTGCGCACGGAGGGCGAGTTCGCGGCGGGCGCGATCCCGGGCGCGATCAACATTCCCGTCGATGAGATCCGCGACCGCGCCGACGAGATCCCGGCCGGCGTGCCGCTGATCCTGCACTGCGCCGTGGGCATCCGCAGCCACGCGGGCCTGTCCGCACTCAAGGGCTCCGGTCACGAGGTGATCAACCTCGACGGCGGCTTCACGACGTGGAAGGCCGGCACGGGCGCCTGACGAACCACCTGGGCGGGGACGTGAGAACCCGTCCAGGCCTGACCGGGCAAAGGGTGTTGCCACACTTCCCCTGACGGCCCGGGAACGAGCCGGGGCGCGATCTCCCATTGGTGTGCGGGAGATCGCGCCCCCTTCTTGTGTTCCGCTGCGTGTGTGCCAGAGTGGGGAAGAAGCCGT
>JAUHXZ010000065.1 GCA_030426725.1 Actinomycetes bacterium | reverse complement strand
AGCGTCAGGCCCGCCACGGTGAAGACCACCATGATCAGCAGGAGCGGGACGTGCACCCGCACACCTGCCGGTGACGCACGCAACGCGATGTCGTGGGTGACGAGCACCCCCGCGACGTGGCCTGCGACGATCAGCAGCACCTGGGTCACGGCGATGGCGGTGGGGAACGCGAACAGGGCCGTGTTCGGGGCCGCCTCCGCCCAGCCGAACAGGTCCCACCCGCGGCCCAACGGGTCGCTGAATCTGATGATCGTCCGCTGGCCCTCGAGGATCAGCATGGTGCCGTAGTGGGCCATGGTGTACCCGGCGACCAGCGGCACCAGCCCCGGGGCCAGATCGTCCATCCGGTGCCCGCGGTAGGGCAGCGTTCCCAGGCGGAACAGACCGAGGATGACCGCGACGCTGCCGACAAGCCCGGCGGCGCCAAGGGCCCACGCCGCATTCGCGTCGAGGTCCTGCGTGCCGCGCACCCACCAGGCGGTGTTGCTCAGGGCGTCGAACAGGGTGCCACCCAGCAGGACGGACGCGACGAGGGCGAGGTGCCGGGGCGCGGCCCACGAGGCGAGGTTGCGCAGGGGGTTGGTCAGCAGGAGCACGCCCCGGCGGGTCCTCGCCCAGGGTGACAACCGGGCGATGGTCGACGCGTACGCCTCGAACGGGTCCGCGCGCGAGATCCAGCCCTGCCCCTTGACCAGGACGCCGACGACGACCCACGCCACCCACGCCGCGGCGTAGCCCCGCAGGACGGGGAGCGTGGCCCCGCCCGGCTGCACGAGTTCGAGGTACAGAAAGGCAAGGAGTGCGGCCGCCGCCGGGGCGCGGGACCCCGTCCTGCGGTGCCGGGCCGGCGCGGTCGCGCCCGTGAACCGCAGCAGGAGCCGAAGCGGGTTGGTGCGCCGGTACACTCCGCCCAACAGGAGCGACACGGGCACCAGACCCACCCATAGCAGCACGTAGACGAAACCGAACACCGGATTGTCTATCCGGTCGACACCGAAGGCGAGCGCCGCCGCCGCGAGCAGCCAGCCGAGACCGACGGCGAGCCGGAGCGGGCGCGAGACCCACGGCGAGTCGACGGTGCGGGTGAGCCGCGGCAGTTCGACGCCCGCCTGGTCCCGGTAGCGCGGCGTGCGCCACGCGAAGAACGCGACCCAGAACGTCACGATGAGGGCGACGGCACCGCCGGCCAGAACGAGTTCGAACGGGAGGGGGAGATCACCGCGGGACGCGATGCCGTGGAGCAGGGTCACCGGACGACCAGGTCGAGCCACACCGCGTCGGTGACGTGCGATTCGACCTCGTAGGTGCCTGCCATCGTGGCGTCGAAGACCACCTCGGTCGGTTCACCGGCGACGATGTCCTTCTCGATCTCGTATCCGTGGACGTGCACACGGTCGTCGACGGGGGTGGTGATGACGAGAGTCACCTCGGCTCCTAGCCGCACCTCGACCTGGCGGGTGGCGGCCGGGGGATCGGTCACGATCAGTTCGACGGTCTGCGGCGGGGCCGACGGGGCACCGCATGCCACGAGTGCGACCGTGAGGCCGGCCGCCAGGAGAGAGAACAGTGAGCGCACCATGTCGAGACAGAACCTACCCGGATTGTGGGCCCCGCGCATGTCGCGTCCCGCCGCACGACCGGCGCGAGACACTAGGCTGGGATGGGTGAGACGCTCCCTTGTGTTCATCCCGGTCGCCGACGACGAACTCGGTGCCCTCGACGGTTCACCGGCCATCGAGTCGCGACCCGCGTTCACCGTCACGCCCGAACTCCTCGACGAGCTCGGATACTCCGCCGACGACGCGGAGGATGCCGAGTACGCAGCGTTGGTGCTCGCATCCGTCGCGGGACTCAGCCGCTACGGCTGCCGCCTCGTCGTCGTCGCCGAGGTCGACGGCTCCCTCGTCCGGCCCGGGGACGATCCGGCCAACGGGGCGGTGGTTTTGGACGCCTGCCCGCCGTCGGCGATAACGTCGTGGTTCTCCGACGAGCCCGGCGTCGACGTGGGCCCCGCCGCGGAGGCGGCCCGCGGGCTGAGCATCGACGACGCATGGGAGACGCCGGAGGTCCAGGCGCTGCTCCAGGATCACGACCTGCTGTGGAACGACGTCGTCGAGTACCGGCGAGCCACCTGAAGGGACACCCGACATGCCGAGATCCATCTGGAAGGGGGCCGTGTCATTCGGCCTCGTGACGATCCCTGTGAAGGTCTACGGGGCCACCGAGGACAAGGACGTGTCGTTCCGGCAGGTCCACGCCGATGACGGCGGCCGGATCCGGCAGCAGCGGGTCTGCGAGAAGTGCGGTGAGGTGGTGGCATTCGCCGACATCGCGAAGGGCTTCGAGGCCTCCGACGGTCGGATGGCGGTCCTCACCGACGACGACTTCTCCCATCTCCCGCTGAGCACGCTCAAGACCGTCGACGTGGTCCAGTTCGTCGCCGGGTCGGAGGTGGATCCAACGTTCTTCCAGCGCACCTACTTCCTCGAGCCCGAGGCCACGGGCCAGAAGCCGTACGTGCTGCTGCGCGACGCCCTGGCGGGGGAGAACAAGGTCGCCGTCGTCAAGGTGGCGCTGCGACAGCGGGAGTCGCTCGCGCTCATCCGCCCCAAGGGTGACCTGCTGCTGCTTCACACCATGTACTGGCCCGACGAACTCCGCGAGGGTGACTTCGCGGCCCCGAAGGCCGAGGTGCAGGTCACCGACGCCGAACTCGAGATGGCGAGGATGCTCATCGGCCAGTTGGAGGGTGAGTTCGACCCGGCCGCGTACAGCGACTCCTACCGGGAGGCCCTGCTCGAGGTGGTGGAGGCGAAACTTGCCGGCACGGCCGCTCCGGAGTCCGAGGACACGTCGGCGCCTGCCGGTGACGTCGTCGATCTCATGGCGGCGCTCAAGGCATCGGTCGACGCGGCGAAGAAGCGGCGCGAGGCCGCGGCCGGCTAGCGGGTCAGCCAGTCCACCGCACGCCGCTCGAGGCCGGCGAACGCGTCCTCGATGATCGGCGCGATGCTTGCCTCCACCCTCTTGCCGACCAGCGGGATGCGCACCCGCAGATCACCCGTGTAGCGCCCCTGTGTCCCGTCACCCGCCGGGGTGAGCAGCGCCTCGGCGTTGACGTCGATGGGGTAGCCGGGGACCTGTACCTCGACGGTGCCGGCGACGCTGCCGTCCACGGCCGGGGGCCGGAACCGGAAGACCTGGGCCAACGACACCTCCTTGCCGACGAAACCGGACAGGTTCGAGGGAACGGGGAGCTTCATGTTCAGGCGGGTCGCGTCGTCGTCGATGCTCACCTCATGGGAGACCGCGCCCGAGTGACGCGCGACGTCGTCGATGAACTCCCGGGTGCGCAGGAGGGCAACGACCTCACCGGGCTGGGCGGGGTACTGATGGGTGTAGGACAAATCCATGGCGGCAAGCCTAGCCGGACCCCCTCACCCTAGGATTGCCCCATGAGGATCGACCTGCACACGCACTCGCGGTTCAGCGACGGCACCGACACCCCCACGACCCTGGTGATGAAGGCGCTGGCAGCCGACCTCGACGTGATCGCGCTGACCGACCACGACACCTTCAGCGGCGTCGCGGAAGCGCAGGAGGCCGGCCGCCGGATCGGTCTCAAGGTCATCGGTGGCGTCGAGATGTCGACCGAGCACGCCGGGGCGTCGGTGCACTTGCTGGGCTACGGGTGCGATCCCTACGACCGGGAACTGAACGCGGAACTGACCCGGATCAGGTTCGGGCGCAGCAACCGGCTGCCCGCCATGGTCCAGAAGCTGACCGACGCGGGGCTCGCGCTGACCCTCGACGAGGTGCTGGCGGCCGCCAACGGGGCCCCGGCCATCGGCCGGCCCCACGTCGCCGACGCGATGGTCGCCAAGGGCTACGTGGCGGACAGGGAGCAGGCCTTCAGCGAGTGGATCGGCGAGGACCGGCCGGCCTTCGTGCCCCGGTACGCGTGCGAACTGGAGCGGGCCATCGATCTCATCCACAGCGCCAGGGGAGTGGCGGTGCTCGCCCATCCCTGGGGACGCGGTGGCGACGCCGTCCTCAACGCTCCCTACATCGAAGCCCTAGTGCGTCACAAGGGTCTGGAGGGCATCGAGGTCGACCACCCCGACCACGACGACGAGACCCGCTCCCTGCTCTTCGAGATGGGTGCCCGGCTCGGGCTCGTGCGCACCGGGTCGAGCGACTACCACGGGACGGGCAAGAAGCGGAACCCGCTCGGTGCGAACCTCACCCGCCAGTCGGCGCTGCGCGACCTCACCGCCAGGATCCGGCGTCGTGGCGGCATTGCCTGACGCGGTAGGGTGAGCAGGCATTTCACCGTCGACCCCAGGCAGGTTCACTCACATGTCGCACGACGACACCTTCGATCCCGAAGCCACACTCGCCCGTTCCACCGAGCGCAGCCGGGAGCTGGAGACGCGGCTCGCGAAGGATCCCTCGAAGTTCCGGATTCTCACAGGTGACCGGCCGACCGGCAACCTGCACATCGGGCACTACTTCGGGTCGCTGCAGAACCGCGTCCGGCTCGCATCACTCGGCGTTCAGACGTTCGTGCTCATCGCCGACTACCAGGTGATCACGGACCGTGACGGCGTCGGCCCGATCCGTGAGCGGGTCTACTCCCTGCTCACCGACTACCTCGCGATCGGCCTCGACCCGGCCCAGGTGACGATCTTCACGCATTCGCAGATCCCGGCGCTGAACCAACTCATGCTGCCGTTCCTCTCAGTGGTGACCGACGCCGAACTGCGCCGCAACCCGACGGTCAAGTCCGAGCTGGACGACACCGGCGACCGCCCGATGTCCGGTCTCATGCTCACCTACCCGGTCCACCAGGCCGCCGACATCCTGTTCTGCAAGGCCAACCTGGTCCCGGTCGGCAAGGATCAGTTGCCGCACATCGAGCAGGCCCGGGTCATCGCCCGCCGCTTCGACGAGCGCTACGGCCGCGCCGACGAGTCCCGCCCGGTGTTCCCGGCACCCGACGCGCTGCTGAGCAAGTCGGGTACGGTCCTCGGCCTCGACGGGACCAAGATGTCGAAGTCCAAGGGCAACACCATCGAGCTGGGCATGACCGCGGACGAGACCGCGAAGTTGCTCAAGCGGGCCGTCACCGATTCGGACCGGCACATCACGTTCGACCCGGCCAACCGGCCGGAGGTGTCCAACCTGGTGAACCTGGCCGCCCTCTGCCTCGACCGTGAGCCGGTCGAGATCGCCGAGGAGATCGGCGACGGTGGTGGCGGCGGCCTGAAGAAGCTCGTGACGGCCGCCGTCAACGACTACTTCGCCCCCATCCGCGAGCGTCGCGCGACGCTCGCGGCGGACCCGGGCTACCTCGAGGAGGTGCTGGCCGAGGGCAACCGGCGGGCCAGCGCCGTCGCCGAGCAGACGCTCGACGAGGTGCGCCGCGCCATGCGGATGGTGTACTGACGGTCCCGCGGACGGGGCCCGCGGATCACTCCGCGGGCTTCTCCGCGCTCACTTCGACGCCGGCCCGCGTCCTGCGGCGACGGCGACGCGGCTTGCGCTCGGCCTCGGGGGCCTTGTCGGCGGCGGGATGGTCGCCGGCCTGCTCCGTCGAGCGCCGCGACCGGCGGCGGTGGCCGTCCCCGGGGGCGTTCTTGGCCTCGACGGCCTTCTCACGCGCGGCCGGCGCGCCGGGCGCCCGCCCCTTCGTGCCCTCCGGAATGTCCAGCTCGGTGAACAGATGCGGGGACGACGAGTAGGTCTCCACCGGGAGGGGGATACCCAGTTCGAGCGTCTGGTCGATCAGCTTCCACCGGTGGACGTCCGACCAGTCCACCAGCGTGACCGCCACGCCCGAGTTCCCGGCGCGGCCGGTGCGGCCGATCCGGTGCACATACGTGGCGTCGGTGTCCGGGCACTCGTAGTTGATGACGTGGCTGACGCCGCTGATATCGATACCGCGTGCCGCGACGTCGGTGGCGACCAGCGTATTGATCGTGCCCGCACGGAACTTCTTCAGGGAGCGCTCACGCGCCTGCTGGTTCAGGTCGCCGTGGATGGCGGCGGCGGGGAAGCCGCGGTCGACCAGTTCGTCGGTCAGCCGCTGGGCGGCCCGCTTGGTGCGGCAGAAGACCATCACCTTCGTGGTCTGCCGCCCCTGGAGGATCCTCGCGACGATCTCGGGCTTGTCGAGGTTGTGCGCCTGGTAGACGAACTGGTCGATGTCCGGGACCGTCATCTTGGCGTCGGCGCCTTCGGCCCGGATGTTGACCGGCTTGTTGAGGGTGGCTCGCGCGAGCGCCAGGATCGGGGCCGGCATAGTCGCGGAGAACAGCATGGTCTGCCGGTCCTGCGGGGTCTTGCGCAGGAGGCGCTCGATGTCGGGCAGGAAGCCCAGATCCAGCATCTCGTCGGCCTCGTCGAGCACCAGCACCTGGATGCTCTTGAGGTCGAGCGCGCCGCGGTCCGCCAGATCGAGCAGGCGGCCGGGCGTGCCAACGGCGATGTCGATGCCCTTGTCCAGGGCGGCCAGCTGCTCGTCGTAGCCGGTTCCGCCGTAGATGGTCAGCACCCGCATCTTGAGGTGGCTGCCGGCCACGTCGAGGTCGCGGCCGACCTGCATGGCGAGCTCGCGGGTGGGGCACACCACGAGAGCACGGGGCTTCCCGTGGGTGGGCTTCTCGCCGCCGGAGATCGTCACCATGCGGTGGAGCAGGCTAACACCGAAGGCCAGGGTCTTGCCGGTGCCGGTGCGCGCCTGGCCGATCAGGTCCGTTCCGGACAGGGCCAGCGGGATGGCGAGGGTCTGGATGGCGAAGGGGTGCACGATGCCCGCCTCCGCCAACGCGGACGTGATGGATTCATGAATGCCGAGATCCGCGAAGGTCTCATCGGCCGGAGTCTGGTTGTCGCTCAGGGGTCACACCAATCTGCACGGACTTCCCACGCGAGTGGCGCGCCGGAAGGCGGGTCGTTGCTGCCCGCAGGCCACAAGCCTACCGCAGGAGGCTCATCCGGCCCCGAAACCCACGCTCCTTGCCGACGGGGAACCGAGATCGAGGTAGGCGATCCGCGACGCGGGGATGACGACGCGACGGCCCTTCTCGTCGACGAGATCGAGCAGATCCGAGCTCTCGAGCGCGGTGCGGAGACGCTCCATGACTTCCTCGCCGGTGGCAGTGGTCTCGATGACGACCTCGCGGGGCACGTCTGTGATGCCGATCTTGACTTCCATGTCGGCAACTCTAGTGGGAAGCGCAAACACTCAGTCGAACCGGGCCACGGCGACGGTGACGTTGTCACGGCCGCCCTGCAGGTTGGCCCACTCCACCAGCGACGAGACGAGAGCCGCCGCCCGGGTGGCGTCGTGGGCGGCGACCGCCGCACCGAACCGGTCTGGTGCGCTGGCGTAGTTCCAGAGACCGTCCGAGCACAGGACCAGAACGCCAGGGCCGGGCACCTCGAACGTGACGATCGACGGCATCGTATCCTCGGACCTCCCGCCCAGCCACTTGGTCAGGGCATGCGCCTGCAGGCTCTGCTCGGCGTCGTCTCGCTCCATTCCGAACCCGATCCTGGCCTGGGCGAGCGAGTCGTCGGTCGACAGGAGCGCGGTGGCACCGTCGTCGCCCACCCAGTAGGCGCGCGAGTCCCCCACGTTGCCGATCACGACCAGGCGCCCTTCGATGAGGGCGGCGATGAGCGTGCTGGCGGCCGGCGCCGGCGCGGTGCCGAGGATCGAGGCGTGCGCTGCCGGGAACGCGCCCGCCACCGCCGCCTCGGGGGTCTCGTCGCGGTCACGGGCGGACACGATCGCGTCGACCGCCGCCTCGGCGGCGACCCGCGATGCCTCCTCGGAGCCGGGCGTGGCGCTGACCCCGTCGGCCACCACCAGCACGGCGGCAGGAGGGTCCCCCTGTCTCGCGGCGATCGACATCGCGTCCTGGTTGGTGTCGTGGCGCAGCCCGATGTCGCTGCAGCCGGCCACCCACTCGGCGGGCTGCCGCACGTAGTGGGCCCGCTCGGGGGTCGGTTCCGTGCTCATCGTGCCTCCAGGGGCGTCGGGCTCGTCACTCATCCTGTCAGAAGTCGGCATCCGGGAGGGCCGGGTCGCCTCGTGACGGCAACGCCCCGGTGAAGAGGTCGCCGTGCTCGGCGAGCCGGGCCAGCACGTCGTCGGGGCCGAAGCGCAGCACCGAGTCGGGCTGCAGCGCGGCCACCTCGTCCCAGGTGAGGGGGGTGGCGACCGACGGGCTGTCGAGTCCCCGGACGGAATAGGCGCAGACCGTGTTGCGGGCCGCGAGGTTCTGCCCGTAGTCGACGAAGATCCGTTCGGGGCGCGCGTCCTTGCGCATGACGGCGACGAAGCGCTCCGGGTGGCGCGCGGCGAGATGGGAGGCGAACGCGGACGCGAACGCGTGGACGCGACTGGCGGGCGTCGGTTCGATGGGAACGCTGAGCTGCAGGCCCTTGTTGCCGGAGGTCTTCGCGTGTGCGGCGAGCCCCACGTCGGCGAGGGCGGCGGCGGCGAGGATGGCGGCGTGGGCCGACTCGGCGGGCGTGATTCCGGGGCCGGGGTCGAGATCGATGATGAGTGTCGTCGACCGGGGCTCGTCGTCGCCGCTCAGCACGATGCCGTCCCGTGTCGACGTAGTGTCCTGGATCCTCCACTGCGGGGCGTGCAGCTCGACCGCGGCCAGGTTGGCCAGCCACACCAGATCCGCTCGGCGGCTGACGGTCGCGTACCGGACGGTTCCGGCCGAGGTGGCGACGTCGACGCCCTCCACCCAGTCCGGTGTTCCGGCAGGGAGGTTCTTCTCGAAGAAGGAGCCCTCGCGAGTCCCGTCGGGGAAACGGACACGCGTCACCGCACGGTCCCCGACATGCGGGAGCATCGCGTCGGCGACCTCGGCGTAGTAGGCGATCAGCTCGCCCTTGGTGAAGCCGGACGGGAAGAGCGGCTTGTCCAGATTGGACAGGACGACCTGCAGCCCGTCGACCTCGGTGGTGATCCGTTCGCTCATCCGGCCTCCTCGGGGCCAAGCCTGCCAGGAGCCGGGATGAAAATGTCGGTGCCGGCTGGTTGCATGGGCGACATGAGTTTCCGGGTGCTTACTCCGCGCGTGGGCGCGCCTCCCGTGCTCACGCCCGAACAGGTGGATGCGTCCCGGCCGGATCCGGGCGGAGTCGTGGTGCTGGGTGGCCCGGGGACGGGCAAGACGACGGTGGCGGCGGCCGCCGCGGCGGAACGGATCGCCGCGGGAAGCAGTCTGGACCGGCTCGTCGTGCTCGCCCACACCAGGCCCGCGGCGCAGCATCTGCGCCGCGACATCGCACGGCGCACCGGGCGGGCGCAGGCGTCGCCGCAGGTCACCACCGTCCACGGGCTGGCACTGGGGCTGCTCGGCCGGTACTGGCCCCACGAGGAGAGCCCCTGGCGCCTGCTGCGCGCGCCCGAGCAGGAGCGTCGGATCCGCGAGCTGCTCGACGGCCTGCCGGAGGACGCCTGGCCCGAGGCGGTCCGGCCGGCGCTCGGCACGCGGGCCTTCGCACGCCAGCTCCGCGACGTCCTGGCCCGGATCAGGCAACTGTCGCTGGACCCGGAGGGCGTCGAGGAGATGGCGCGGGAAGCCGGCGACGAGCTCTTCGTCGCCGTGGCCCGCTTCCTCGAGGGCTACCTCGTCGTCGGAGATTTCTCCGGCACGTTGGATTACGCCGAGCTGGTCTACCGCGCACGGCTCCTCCTGGCGGAGCCCACGGTGGCGACGGCGGTCAGGGGGGCGTTCGACGCCGTGATCGTGGACGACGCCCACGAGCTCGACACGGCCCAGACCGGCCTGCTGCGGGACCTGTCCCGGGCGGGGCTGCCGCTGCTCGCGCTCGGAGATCCCCGCCAGCGGATCGGCGGATACCGCGGCGCGAGCGCGACGGCGCTCGCCGAGCTCGCGGCTCCGGAGGGCACCCGCACAGTCGTGCTCTCCCGAGGGCACCGGGGACGCACCGGACTCAGCGAAGGCATCGCGGCGCTCCAGGCCCGCATCGGCGGCCCCATCGATCTACCCCCGCCGCTGCCGGCGGGTCCTGGTGGGACCGTGCGCACACGCGTGTTCGACGACTGGGGCGCCGAGGTCGCCCACGTCGCCGCCGAACTCAGGCACGCCGTCGCCGCCGAGAACCTCGACTGGTCGGATCTCGCGGTGGTCACACGCGCCGGCCGCGCCCAGGTGGGGGCCGTCGCCGCGGAACTCGTCCGCCTCGGGGTGCCCGTGGAAGTGTCCGGCGACGAGATCGCGCTCGCCGAGCAGCCGGCGGTGGCCACCCTCCTACTGGCCCTGGACGTGGCGGCGCGGGGAGGGACCCCGGAGATGGACGAGGCGCGACTGCTGCTGTCCTCGCCGCTCGGGGGCCTGGACGGCGTGGCTCAGCGCGCGCTCGGCAGGGCACTGCTGGCCCGCCACCGCACGGAGGGCACCTCCGCCGCGCTGCTGGCACGGAGCCTGACGGACCGGTCCCTGCTCGCCGGTATCGACACTCCCGAGGCCGGCGCGGCCGCTGCGGTGGGCGATCTGCTCCGGGGGGCGCACGAGGCGTTGGAGCGAGGGGCGGAGGTCCAGGACGTCCTGTGGGCCCTGTGGGACGGCACCGGATGGCCCGCGCGCCTGCGGGAGCGGGCGCTCGGGGGCTCGCGTCGCGCCGACGCGGACCTGGACGCCGTCGTCGAACTGTTCGAGCAGGCGGCCAGGGACGACGAGCTCGTCGGGGCGGCCGGCGCCGCCACATTCCTGGCCGACGTGTCCGGCCAGGAGATACCGGCCGACACCGGCCGCGAGCTCACCGTCTCCGGCCGCGGCGTGAGGATCGTCACCGCACACCGCACCAGGGGCCTGGAATGGGAACGGGTCTGGATCATCGGCGCTCAGGAGGGCCTCTGGCCCAGGCTCACGCGCGCCGGTCTCCTCCTCGACGCGGAGCGGCTCGGGCCGAGGGCGCTCGCCCCGCCCGGGCAGGCATCGCAGCTCTCCGCGGAGCGCCGGCTGTTCTTCGTGGCCTGCAGCCGCGCGCGGTCGCGCCTGTCCGTGAGCGCGGTGCAGGGCGTGGACGGCGAGGGCGGGCGCCCCTCGCGGTTCCTCGACGAGCTGGGCGTCACATCGGAACGGATCCACGGCCGGCCGGACAGGCTGCTGTCGGCCGCCGCGCTCGTCGGGGAGTTGCGGCGTGTCGTGGCCGACGAGTCGCGGAGTCCCGGCCTCCGCCGGGCCGCCGCGCTCCGGCTGGCGCGACTGGGGCAGGTCAGCGCACCCGACGGCGCACCGGGCTTCCCCGGCGCGTCACCGCACACGTGGTGGGGTGTGTTGGAACCGACGGCTGGTGTGCGCCGCGACGACGGACCGATCACCATCACGGGGTCGTCGTTGGAGACGCTTCTCGAGTGCCCCCGTCGGTGGTTCCTGTCCCGCAAGGCAGGCGCAGAAAGCGGGCGGCAGTCCCGCGCATCCATCGGCGACGTCGTGCACCTGCTGGCCAGCCACGCCGCCACCGACGGCCTCGGCAGGGAGGATCTCCGCGCGAGGCTCGGCGAGGTCTGGGAACGGATCCCCTTCGAGACCGAGTGGCTGTCGGCCACCGAACGCACCGAGATCGAGGCCGCCCTCGACCGGTTCGTCCGTTACCACGAGACCAGCCCCGACGAACTCGTCGCGGTCGAGCAGCCGTTCCGCGTGCCGATGACCGTCGACGGCCGGGAGGTGGTCCTGGCCGGCAGTGTCGACCGGCTCGAGCGCACGCCCGACGGCCGGCTGCGGATCGTCGACCTCAAGACCGGGCGCCGCGTGCTCCGGCCCGCCGATGTGGCCGATCACGCACAGCTCGGGGTCTACCAGCTGGCCGCGTCCCTCGGCGGCTTCGAGGAGGTCTCGCCGGGGAGCAGGGCCGTGGCCCCACCAGCGCTGCTGTTCCTGCGCGACGGCGAGACCCTCCCCACCGAGGTCGCGCAGCCCTCCGTCGACTCGGCTCCGCACCGGGACGGGGAACCCGGCCATGGACCCACCTGGGTCCACGACCGGATCCGCACCGCCGTGGAGATCATCGACGCGGGCCGATTCGACGCGGTCGAATGTGGCGCCTGCAGATTCTGCCCGTTCGCCGGGTCGTGTCCGGCGCTCGCCGCCGGGGGAGGAGCATCGCGATGAGCATCCCGAGACGGGGGGCCCGGTTCACCAGGCCCGAGCAGGTCACCGACGCGTTGCGGATCCCGTTCTCGGACGAACAGCTCGCTGCCATCACCGCGCCGCTGGAGCCGACGGTCATCATCGCCGGCGCGGGCAGCGGCAAGACCACCGTGATGGCGGCCCGCGTCGTATGGCTCGTCGGCACCGGCCAGGTCCGCCCGGAAGAGGTCCTCGGCCTCACGTTCACCCGCAAGGCCGCCGCGGAGCTCGCGGGGCGGGTGTCCGCCGCTCTCGACAGGGCCGGAGTCCTCAGCGGGCTCGACGGCGAAGGCGCCGAACTGATCATGACCTACGACTCGTTCGCCGCCCGCCTGGTCGGCGAGTTCGGCCTGCGCGTCGGCATCGACAGGGATCCCGTGATGGTCACTGGCGCCAGCCGGTTCAGGCTGGCGACCCGCGTGGTCGCCGACGCGCCGGGGCCGTTCCGCCACATCAGCAGGCTCAGCCATCACAACATCCCCGATCGCGTGCTGGCACTGGACGCCGAACTGCAGTCCCACCTCGTCTCGACCGCAGCGGTACTCCGGGAGTGCGACCGCGCCGAGCAGAGGTTCGCAGCCGCCCCGCTCTACCGGGGCCGTACGATGCGCGACATCGCGAAGGCGATCGATGCCACCGCCGAACGACGCGAACTCCTGCAACTCGTGGACCGCTACCAGGAACTCAAGCGGAGCCTCGGCGTCGTCGAGTTCGCGGATCAGCTGCGGGAAGCGGTGCGGTTGGCCGCACAGGTCCCCGACGTCGGCGCCGAGCTTCGGCGCCGCTTCCGGGTCGTCCTGCTCGACGAGTACCAGGACACCTCCGCCGCCCAGGCCGGGCTGCTGCGCGAGCTCTTCGCGCCACCCGGGGAGGAGATGGGGTTCCCCGTCACGGCAGTGGGTGACCCGTACCAGGCCATCTACGGCTGGCGCGGGGCCGCTGCGAGCAACATCCTCGACTTCCCCATGCACTTCCGGCGCGCCGACGGTTCCCCCGCCGGCCGGCGGACGCTCACGGTCAACCGCCGCAGCGGCCACCTGATTCTCGACGCGGGCAACGCGTTGGCGCGCGACCTCGCCGCGGCTCCCGGCGAGGACGGTGTGTCGCTCGTCGCCCCGGAGAGCGCGGGGCCGGGCGAGGTCGCCTCGGCAACCTTCGACACCTTCCGCGATGAATGCACGTGGCTCGCCGAGCAGGTCCTCGACCGGCACGAGGCAGGTGTGCCCTGGGCGGAGATCGCCGTGCTCGCCCGCCGGAACGCACTGCTCGCACCCCTGTTCGAGGCGCTCCGCGTTGTCGACATCCCCGTCGAGATCGTGGGCCTCGGCGGCTTGCTCGGCCTGCCCGAGATCGCCCCGGTCGTGTCCATGCTGCGCATCATCGACGACGTCACGGCCAACCCGGACGTCGCCGCCCTCCTCACCGGCCCCCGGTGGAACCTCGGCCTGGACGACCTAGAACTGCTGGCCGGCCGGGCCCGCAGCCTGGCCTCGGGGTCGACGAGGCCAGCCGAGCTCGACGAGGCGCTCGTCCATACGGTCGCGGGCGCCGATCCCGGTGAGGTGGGCTGCCTTCTCGACGCCATCGCCGACCTCGGGGACACCCCGCTGAGCCAGGCCGGGCGACGGCGGCTCGCGCGCTTCCACAACGAGGTCACCGAGCTGCGCAGGCACGCCTCGGGGCCGGTCGGGGAACTCGTCACGCACGTCATCGACACGCTGGGGCTCGAGGCCGAGTTGCTCGCCTCGGGTGGGGACACCGGCCAGATCGGCCGCTTCGTTGACGAGGTGAGCGGCTACACCGATGTCGACGGCGACGGCAGCCTCACCGGGCTGCTCGCGTATCTGGATGCGGAGGAGGACTGGGGCGAAGGGCTGCAGCAGGCCGTTCCGTCGGAGGTCGACTCCG
>JAUHXZ010000064.1 GCA_030426725.1 Actinomycetes bacterium | reverse complement strand
CGCGAGCAGAAGGTGGGGCAGCTGTTCTTCCTCATGGCGAACGACCCCGCCGGGGTCGACCGCGACATCGCGGTGGCCGAGCCCGGCGGCTTCATGCGCCGCGCGGTGCCCGTCGACGAGGCCGTCGACCTCAACCGGTACCTCCACGAGGCCTGCGCCGTGCCGCCGCTCATCGCCGGCAACCTGGAGAACGGCGCGGACGGCGCCAGCTTCATGGCGACGCAGGTCGGCACCCCCCTGCAGGCCGCCGCGACGGGCGACGACTCGTCGGCGTACCGGATGGGTGAGGTCGCGGCCGTCGAAGGCCGGGCGCTCGGCGTGACGTGGGACTTCGCGCCGATCATCGACATCCAGGTCAACCCGCGCAACCCGATCGTCCTCAACCGCGCGTTCGGCTCCGACGCCGACCGCGTGCGCCGGATGGGCGTCGAGTTCGTCCGCGGGCTGCAGGACCACGGCGTGGCCGCGTCCATCAAGCACTGGCCGGGCGACGGCGTCGACGACCGCGACCAGCACCTCGTCACATCGGTGAACACGCTGGGCGTCGACGAGTGGGAGGCGACGTTCGGCGCGGCCTACCGGGCCTCCATCGACGCGGGCGCCCTGTCGGTCATGGCGGCGCACATCGCGCTGCCGGCGTACTCGCGGGCGCTCCGCCCGGGGATCGCCGACGAGGACATCATGCCGGCGTCGCTGGCGCCCGAGCTCACCACCGAGCTGCTGCGGGAGCGGATGGGCTTCAACGGGGTGGTCATCACCGACGCGTCGCTGATGGGCGGGATGCTGATGCGCATGCCCAGGCGGGACCTGGTGCCCGCCGCGATCGCCGCGGGCTGTGACATGTTCCTGTTCACCCCCGACTACGCCGCGGACTTCCGGCACATGCTCCGGGGGCTGGAGTCGGGGGTCTTCAACGAGGCACGGCTCGACGAGGCGGTCACCCGCGTCCTGGCGCTCAAGGCGGCGCTGGGGCTGCACGTGCCGGCTGCGCCTGTGGAGCTTGTTCCAGGGTTGGAGGGGATCGACGTGGCGAAGCACCGCGCCTGGGCGCGCGAGCAGGCCGACGCCGCGGTCACCCTGGTCAAGGACAAGGAGGCGGGGCTGCTCCCGCTGGACGCGGAGCGGCACCGCCGCGTGCTGGTGTACTCGCTGCGCGGCCTGCTGTCGTTCACGGGGCCGGCGGAGGCGTTCCGCGACGCGCTGAACGCCCGCGGGTTCGAGGCGACTCTGTTCGAGGACGGCCCGCCCGGGTCGACGATGTTCAAGCGCGTGGGCGTCGACGGCGGCGTCAACGGCGCCGACCTGCTCGACAACTACGACGCCGTCATCTACGTCGCGGACGTGCAGCCCCGCTCCAACGAGACGGTCGCGCGGATCGACTGGGCGATGTTCACCGCGGGCAACCTGCCGCGGCACATCACGGAACTCCCGACGCTGTTCGTGTCGCTCGGCAGCCCGTACCACCTGCAGGACGTGCCGTTCATCCGCACGTACGTCAACGCTTACGCGGCCAACACCGAGACGGTCGAGGCGGTCGTCGCGAAGCTGACGGGCGAGTCGGAGTTCCGGGGCGTCAGCCCGGTGGACCCGTTCATGGGCTACGAGGACGCACGGTGGTGACGTCGGGTGGCGCCAGACCCGCCGTGGGGTCCACGTCGCACCCCTGAGTGCTCCTCGCACCCCCAGCGGCCGGCCCAAGCACCACCTCGCACCCCCAGCGGCCGGCCCAAGCGCCACCTCGCACCCCTGAGCGCTCCTCGCACCCCCAGCGGCCGACCCAAGCACCACCTCGCACCCCCAGCGGCCGGCCCTAGCGCCACCTCGCACCCCTGAGCGCTCGTCGCACCCCGCATGCGGGGTGCGGAGAACACAACGGGGTGCGAGGTCGGTCCGGCACCGCCGCACGGGGTGCGAAGTGGGCCATACGGGGTGCGAAGAACACGACGGTGTGCGAGGCGCAGTATGGGGTGCGACGTCGCCCGAGGGGAGCCCGCCCCAACCTGCACCCGACCGACCGACCGACCTTGAGTCACCCGACCGACCATGAAGGAGAATCCGTGACCACCATCCATCCCGGGGTGCTCTCCCCCGAGGGCCCGCGACGGAGCCGCGGCCCGGCCCGTCGGCTCATCATCGACAACGACTGGGCCGGCGACCCCGACGGCCTGGTCGCGCTCGCCCACCATCTCCTCTCGACGGACCGGGTCGACGCGGTGACCAGCTCGCTGACGTCGCCGATGTTCCCCGGATCGGACTCGGGGGCGGCGAGGGGACTCGAGCTGGCCCGCGAGCTGATCGACGCCGTGGCGCCGACGACGACGCCAGACCTCGCCGTCGGCTCCGAACGCTCCCTGGCACGGGGCGGGGGCTCCTCCCCCGCGTCGCGGCTGATCGTCGAGCATGGCCGGCGCGACGACCCGCTCCCCCTCACGATCGTGTGTGCGGGGCCGCTCACCAACGTCGCCGCCGCGCTCGACGACGACCCGACTGTCGCCTCGACCGCTCGGCTCGTGTGGGTTGGCGGCTCCGTCGACGGCGACGTCGAGTACAACCGCGACACGGACCCGGAGGCCGCGGACGCGGTGTTCGCATCGGATCTGCCCATCGAGCAGTACCCGCTCGGGGCCTACCGGCAGACCGCCTACTCGCTGGCCGAGTTGGAGGCTGACCTGGCGGCCACCGTCGTCGGACGGCTGCTGTGGCGCGCGTTCACCGAGCTCGAGATCCCGCTCGGGGCCCCTATGGGCGAGGTGTGGCATCTGGGCGACAGCCTGCCGCTGCTGTCGACGTCGCTCGCAGCCCCCGTCGGTCCCCGGGCGCACCGAGTGGTGCATACCGCCGTCGACACCCGCCTGCTCGTCGGCGACATGCTCGCCAAGCTGGCCCTCCATCAGCGCCGCGCCGCGGCGAGGTGAGTCACCCAGCCTCGGCCCGCCGAGCCCGGGCCTCCCTATGGAAGTTGACGGGTGTCCGGTCCAGCACGAGACTCGTCATCGCTCCGAGGAAACGGCCGGGATCCAGTTCTCCGGGGACCGCATCGAGATCCAGCGCTACGGCCGGGAGTGCGTCGAGATCGATCTCGGCCTCGCCCAGTCCGTCGGCTGGATCGACGGCCAATGAGTCGATGGCGCCCGGCTCCAACGGGCCGGCCGCGTCGTCCTCGGCGGTGTCGTCGGCGACGGGCGTCAACACGGAGGGAATGATCAGGCCCACCGCATCGTAGGCATCGGCCTCCCGGCCCAGCTTCCCCAGAAGGTCGATCAGCCACCGGGCGATGTCGGGTTCGGTGTTCAGGGCCCCCGCCCCCAGGCTGTAGAAGAACCCCAGCGCGGCCTGCGGGTGACGCGACCGCAGGTTCTTCGCGTCGCCGTAGCTTTCCTCGACCCTGTTCGCCGCATTCTTGCCGAACGACGAGTCCATGCGTTTGGTGGAGATCATCAGTTCCGGACCGGTCGCCCAGGAACTCATGACCACATCGACCTGCTTGACGTAGTTCTTCCCCAGGATGTTGGCCGACGCCGCCCCGCCGGCTCCCCTGACAGTGATCCGCTCCATCGCCTCCGCACGTTGCCTCGCCGGAAGCGCGGCGACGAAGCGCAGAACCTCGTCCGGCAGCACGCGGGGAGCCGCCGGCCTTGGCCAGACCCTGTCCGCATCGAACCCCGCCCTCCGCAACTCGTATGCCACCCACACGTCGAGGGCAAGGGCCGGGACACCCGATTGGCTGAGGGCCGCCAGGTGCGCGGGAACGCCCAGGAGTCGGGCGAGCGTGGCATAGTCCGGCTGAAACTCCGCGTGTCCCCCTCCCCGTCGCACCCACGGATTCACGTCCATCAGTTCGGCGGTTGCCACGATCCTGTCGAAGTACGCCCAGGCCCGATCCTTCTGCGAGGTCATGCGACACCCTCCGAGTTTCTCCGGCTGGCCGAGCGGGCACGCCTTCGCCCGCTGAGGACGTCCCGCGCCGCTCGGAGGGGCTCGATCGCGCTGCCCTGAAGCGCCGCGGGGAGGACGATCCGGTCGACGACCATCTGGGCCTCGACCACCTTCCCCTCGGCGAGTAGCCGGCGCACCACCGGCCCGGCCTTTCGCAGCCTGTCGGCACTCCGACGGAGGGCGTCCCGCCCCGGGACGAGTAGCGCGGCGGCCTCACGCGGCTCCATTTTCAGCACTCCTCCGCCATATGCCCGCCCCGTCGTCTCCGCGGACAGGGCGGTCACGCTGTTCAAAGCGGCGATCGGCACCACGTCGGCCAGTTCGCGCAGCTCGGCCCCGAGATACAGACCATGGACCGAGTTGACATGTCGCAGGCGACCGGGGTTGGAGGCCAGCTGGGGCGTCACCTGATTCATGTAGGTGAAGAAGGCATCCGGAGCGGGGGGAAGGGGGGTCCGCCACCACGGCGACCGAACCCGACACTTGTACGCCTGATCGACGCCGGACGCCTCGCCCTCCGCGATGTAGGCCCAGGCTGCTGCGGAGGGTTCCTCGGGCCGGAACATGAGGGTCTGGGCCCCCGACCGACCCAACGTGGAGTGCTCCTCCGCCGAGAATGACAGGCACCGGAGATGAGACGAACCGGGCGGAGAAACGTTCACCGTGTCCCGCGGCTCGAGTCCGAGCTCAAGGGCCCTACTGGGAGACAGGAGGAAGAACTTGTTGTTCCCCGTCACGGCGCCGAGGCTGAGCCTGCCCCAGTCGGACAGCGTGCCGAATCCCCCGGTCTCGGTCAACAGCCGCATCTGCCGCTCGACTCCGGCCGGGACCAGCGCCGTCGTCCAGCGCTGCCCCGGCGTGACGATGAGCGCGTTGCCGAATTGAACACGCGCCAGACCGGCTGCGTCGGGCACGGTGGCGAAGGACACCTCGTTGGTGCCACCGCTGCCCTCGGCGAGAAGGATGAGGGCCTCGGTCTGCACACCAGGAAACACCTGCCGGTCGATCTGGACGACGGCGACGGTGGCGAACCGCTTCAACAGGAAGTCCCGGACCTCGCGGGCGTAGTTGGCCGACAGCAGCTCCGCGGGCAGAACCAGGGCCAGCCGTCCGGTCGGCCTCAGAAAGCCCGCGGAATGGATGACGAACGGGGCCCACGAGCTCGCCAACTTGCTGAGCCGAACCCCCTGCGCAAGTGCCGCGGCCAATCCCGATGCCCTGGCCCGCCCCGAGAACCCCTGATACCTCACGTAGGGAGGATTCCCCACGACCGCGTCGAAGGCCGGCTCAGCCGGACTCTCGAGGAAGTCGCCCACCAGGACCTGACCGCCGTGACCCGAGGCATCGAGCACACGACGGGCGTCCGCCGCGGACTCGGGGTGCAGCTCATGGGCCGTCACAGCGCTCGCCCCACCGAGGGCCGACAGGCGCCGCACCGCCGCGGCCAGGATGGCTCCGTCACCACAACTCGGCTCCAGCACCCGAACCCCGGGGTCACGGATGGCCCAGCCCGAGAGGAAGTCGCCAACTTCGGTCGGGGTGAAGAACGCACCACGAGCTTTCCGCGCCTCCGCGGTGTCCTCGATGGGTTCAGTGGTCACGTCCGGCCTCCTTGTCGCCAACCCTACAGACCCGAACTCTCCCCGACCCCACCGACATTTCCGGGCTAGCCTGATGGAATGAGCGCCGAAGCCGCCGCCTGCCGCCGCATCTCCGTCAAGCCCGGGGAGGCGGACGCGCCCCGCGTCGAGCACGCCGACGGCGTGTGGCGGATCCGCTCCACCGAGGCCGTCCGGCAGATCCTGCGCGAGCGCGACGCCGCCAACCAGGCGGGCTTCAACTCCGAGGCCATCCCCGAGGGCAGCATGGCCAACGAGCCCATCCTCTTCATGGACGGCGAGCCGCATCGACAGCAGCGCAGCAAGATCGCGCGCTACTTCGCCCCCAAGACGGTCGCGGACCGGTACCGCGACCTCATGGAATCCCGCGCCGACGAACTCGTCGCGACGATGGTCGCGGACGGCCACGCCAACCTCGACGACGTGTCCCTGCGCTACTCGACCGAAGTCGCGGCCAAGGTCATCGGCCTGACCGACTCGAAGATGGGCCCCATGTCGAGGCGCCTCGAGCGGCTGTTCGACCAGCCCGCCTACGATCCGGCCCGCGCCGAGCAGGAGGGCCGCCTGCGCTCCACCATCCGCCAGCTGCGCGGCAGCCTCCCGATGGCTTGGTTCTGGTTGTGGGACGTGCGCCCCGCCATCCGCGAACGCCGCCGCGAACCGCAGGCCGACGTCATCAGCCACCTGCTCAAGGAGGGCTACAACGTCCCCGCGATCCTCATCGAGTGCGTCACCTACGGCGCCGCCGGCATGGCCACCACCCGCGAGTTCATCTCGATGGCCGCCCTCCACCTGCTGCGCAACGACGCGCTCCGCGAGCGGTTCACCGTCGCCGGGGAGAAGGAGCGCTACGCCATCCTCCACGAGATCCTGCGGCTCGAGCCCATCGTCGGTCACCTGTACCGGCGAGCCGAGGAGGGCTTCACCTTCACCGACGGCGAGGAGACCTACGCCGTCATGCCGGGCGACCTTCTGGATCTGTTCATCCGGCAGGCCAACGCCGATCCGGTCACCGTCGGCGACGCGCCCCTCGACGTCTGCCCCGGCCGCGACCTCCCCCGCGGCATCGGCCCCGAGGTGATGAGTTTCGGCGACGGCGCCCACAAGTGCCCCGGGAATGCGCTGGCCATCCAGGAGTCCGACATCCTCCTCACCCGCCTCTTCGCCCATCCGGTCCGGCTGGAGCGCGATCCGGACCTGCACTGGGACGACATCATCGCCGGCTACGCCCTGCGCAACGTCCGCATCGCCGTCGGCTGAGACTCTGCGGGGCGGCCTTGTTGCGTGGCGGTTCGAAAAGCGACGGTGATCCACGCTCGGAAGCGATCTCCGCGAGGCTCGCCGTTGTCCCCCGGGGGGACGGCCGACCTAGCCTGACCGAAGCGGACCTCGCCCTCGTCGCGGCAGTCACGACACCGGACGGAGCCGGCTATTCCGGACCCGCGTCCGCGAGTCCGGTGTCACAGGAGGGACATCACGATGTCACGCAAGTACCTGGACTGCAGGAACACCCCGAACGAGGTCGGCTGCACGATGGCCATGGCGGGCGAGGAGCAGGAACTGCTCGAGGCCGCCGTGCAGCACGCCGTCACGGTGCACCATGACGAGGACACCCCGGAACTGCGGGCCGGCCTCCAGGCGCACTGGGTCGACGACCCGCTGCCGTCGCCGGTTTAGGATCACACCACAAACCACCAATCCACCGACAGGAGCCCTATGGCCCACGGAGACATCACCCACATCGACATCCCGGTCGACGACACCGCCAAGGCGACGGAGTTCTTCAGCACCCTGTTCGGCTGGCAGATCGCCGAGATGCCGGGCTTCGAGGGCTACCCCATGTGGCAGGCCCCCAACAAGATCAGCGGCGGGGGCCTCGCGCCGCGCGCCGAGGGTTTCACCCAACCCCGGTCCTACGTCGAGGTCGACTCGATCGATGACACGCTCGCCAAGGCGGTCGACGGCGGCGGCACGGTCCTCATGGCCAAGCAGCCGATCACCGACACCAGCTGGTGGGCGATCTTCGAGGATCCGTTCGGCAATCACATCGGGCTGTACGAGGGCACGACGTAGGCACTCATCCTGCCGGTGAAGAAGGCCGTTCGGGCGGCCGAGGACCTGGACGAGGGCACACGGCTCGACGCGACGATCAGACTCGTCGAGTGAGCCGCAGCCCGGATCCACTCACCGGGGCTGCTCCCGGCAACGCTCCCGCAGGCCACCTCGGGTAACGTGGCGCGACGCTGCCCGCCGCCGCGGGTACCGTCCCGTCCCGAGGAGCCCCGGCATGCCGACCGCCACCCCCCAGACAGCTGACCGTGGACGCATCGGCTTCTGGTGGATCGTTCCGGTGATCGCGGGCGGGTTCATCATGGCGATGACCGCCCCCGGGCAGACTGCGGGCCTCGCGGTCTTCACCGACCCCCTCCTCGCGGAACTGTCCGTCGACCGCACCGCCCTGTCGCTCAGCTACCTCGTCGGCACCCTGGTGGGAGCGTCGGCGCAGCCGCTGATCGGGCGGCTGTCCGACCGCTACGACGTGCGGCACGTCGTCGCCGGCATCGCGGCGGTGTTCGCGCTGGTGCTCCTCGCGCTGAGCTTCGTCACCGGTCTGCTCGGGCTGACTTTCGGCTACGTCGGGGTCCGGATGGCCGGCCAGGGCGCGCTCGGGCTGGCCGTCACCACCGCGTTGTCCCGCGGCATCCGGCACCGACGCGGGCTGGCGCTCGGGATCGCCGCCGCCATGGGATCGGCCGGTATCTCGCTGGCGCCGGTACTGCTGCAGCAGGTCGTCGAGGCCCTCGGCATCCGGTCGGCGTGGCGTTGGGAGGCCCTGGCGGTCGCCGTCATCGTGATCCCGCTTGCCTATCTACTTCCCCGCCGCAGCCTCGCGCCCGTCACCGAGGGTCACGCACATCCGATGGCCGAGGACGCCTGGACCGTGCGGCAGGCGCTCCGCACCGTCATGTTCTGGGTGCTGACCGTGGCCGTCGCGTCGAGTTCCATGCTGGTGACGGCGCTCAGCTTCCACCAGATCGCGCTGCTGGGCGAGCGGGGCCTCACCCCCGTGGGGGCGGCGACGAACTTCCTGCCCCAGACCATCACGGCGCTGCTGACGACGCTGCTCGTCGGGGCCCTGGTCGACAAGGTCGACCCGCGCGTGTTCGTCGTCATCTCCATGACACTGGTCGCCGGGGCCCTGCTCATGGTCACGGTCATCGTGCCCGGCTGGAGTGCGATCACCTACGGGCTCATCCTCGGAGCCTCGGGCGGGGCGCTGCGGGGCATGGAGGCGGCCACCTTCGCCCGGTACTACGGCGTCGCCAACATCGGCGCGATCCGCGGAATCGCGACGTTCGTCAGCCTCGCCGCGTCCGCGCTCGGTCCCATCGGCCTGTCGCTCGGCGTCGACGGATTCGGCGACTTCGCCACCCCGGCGCGGGTCCTCGCGGTGCTCCCGGCGCTCGTGGCGGTCGCCGCGATCCTCGCCCGTCCGCCGCGCCACCCCGCCGCCCACTGACGGAGGGCTTGCCACTGCCCCGACCGGCCCCTACGGTGACGGGCACACGGGAGGAAACGCCATGTTCGACAGCACCTGCCCGCAGTGCGGCCGCGACGACCGCGTCCGCGGCACCGCGTCCGACGACGGCGTGCGGCTCACGTGCTCGCGCTGCGACCACTCGTGGATGCGCGGCGAACGGCGCTGCGCCTCTTGTGGCGGGGCCGAGTCGATCGCCCGGCCGCAGAAGCTCGTCGTCAACCCGCGCGGTAACCAGCTCTCCACCGTCGGGCTGAGCGAGGTCCTGCTGTGCCCCAAGTGCGACGCGAAGATCCTGACCGATACCGGGCCCGGTCAGTGGCTGCCCGACGGCTACGTGTCGCGGTTCATCAACGGCACCCGGCCGGAGCCTGCGGCTGCCCCGCGACGCCGCACCGCGTCCGCACCCACCGAACCGGCGCCGCGAGCGCCCCGGAACACCGCGCGGGCCGCGACCCCGGCCGCGGCACCCTCGCCGCGGCCGGCGCTCACGGACCCGACGGTGCGCGAGGCGGTCGATGCGTCGCTGGCCGAGGTCGACGGGCTGAACCCGGGCGTGTTGACCCTGCTGGCGATGCGGCTCGGCCCCGTCAGCCGGCTGTCGACGCTGGGCGACGCCCTCTCGGAGGACCGCCTGCGAGCCTGGGCGAAGGATGCACGACTCCCCTCGCAGGCCGACCGGACACTCAAGCAACTCGTCGCGCACTGGCGCTCGAAGGGCTGGATCTAGCCGCGCAGATCCCGTACCGCGTCGCCGATGCCGCGGTGGAACGTGGGGTAGGCGTAGATCATCGACTCCAGCTCCGAGACCCGCACCCGGCCGTGCACGGCGACGGCCAGCGCCCCGAGCACCTCGCCGCCGGCTGGTCCCGCCGCGGTGGCGCCGAGGAGGATGTCGCGGTCGGCGTCGGCCACCAGCTTGATCAGCCCGTCGTTGCCGGCCTTGTGGATCCAGCCGCGGGTGGTCGACGGGATCCCCGCGCTGCCGGTGGCCACCTTGTAGTCCTGTTCGCGGGCCTGCCGTTCGGTGAGCCCGACGGCCCCCACCTCCGGATCGGTGAACGTCACCCGGGGCAGGGCGCGGTAGTCGGCGTCGGGTCCGGGGTCGCCGAGGATCGAGCGCACCGCCAGGTCGGCCTGATAGGTGGCGACGTGCGTGAAGGCGCCGTGCCCGGTGATGTCGCCGACCGCCCACACCCCGTCGGCGACGCGCAGCTGCTCGTCGACGGGAACCGTCGAGGGCCTCCCGGACAGGCCCAGCCTCGCCCACGCGTCGGAGTCGACGGTGGGTCTCCGGCCGGTGGCGACGAGCAGCTTCTCGGCCTGCACGGTGCTGCCGTCTGCCAGGTCGACGGCGAAGCGGGCGCCGTCGTGGCTGACGGAGGCGATTCCGGCTTCGAACTGCAGCGCGATGCCGTCGGCCTCCAGGGCTTCGGCCAGCAGGCGGCCCGCCTCGGGCTCCTCGGCCGGCAGCGGCCACGGCCCGGAGTCGAGGATGGTGACGTCGACGCCGAAGCGGGCGTACGCCTGCCCGAGCTCGGTGCCGATGGCGCCGGCCCCGATGACGATCATGCTGCCCGGCAGTTCCTCGGCCCGGATCGCGTCGCGGTTGGTCCAGTAGGGCACCTCGTCCAGGCCGGGGATCGGGGGAACCGAGGCGCTCGTGCCGGTGGCGATGACGAGCGCCCGGCCGACGTCGATGGTGCCGGTACCCGGCACCTCCACCTGGGTCGGCCCGAGGATCCGGGCCCGGCCGCGCAGGAAGCGGCCCCCCTTGCCGGTGAACCGCTCGACGGCGGCGGTGTCGTCCCAGTCGGTGGTGGCCTCCTCGCGGATCCGGGCGGCGACGCGCGACCAGTCCGGGGTGACGTCGACGGCGCCCGCCACGTCGGGGATGCGCCTGGCCTCCCCGAGCAGGTGGGCGGCGCGGAGCATCATCTTGCTGGGGATGCAGCCCCAGTAGGGGCATTCGCCGCCGACGAGTTCCGCCTCGACGCCGACGATGTCCAGCCCCGCCTCTGCCAGCCGTCCCGCGACGATCTCACCGCCGACGCCGAGCCCGACCACCACCACGTCGGCCGACAGTCCCGCAGTGGTCATCGGGAGCTTCCTATGCTCTGCCCGGGCAACGCCGTGCCGGGGCTGATGGTGAATCTCGCGTCCGCTTGTCGCATATCGGTTCCCACCTTCCGGGTCCGCGGCTGGTCGGCCGCATTCCCCAGTGTCGCTGCCCGCGGCGCTCGCGTGTGCCGGACGGCACACTCTGCTCACCTTCAGCGGCCGGCACTCCGTGGGCTGTGCCGGGGTCAGAGCGCCACGACGAGCGAGCACACGGCGAGGACGACGGTGGCCGGCACCATGGTCGACCGCTCCGCCCGGCTGCGGGAGACCGCGTTCATCACGATCCCGAGCGTGAAGTAGCCGACGAGCACCCACGCCGCCACCATGACGAAGCCCGACTCGCCGCCGGGCAGCAGGCCGGCCCGGCTCAGCAGCACGAGCGCGAAGCCGGCGTACAGGAGGACCGACACGGCGCTTCCGATCCGCAGCCCGGTCGGCAGGACCTCGTGCTGGCCGCCCCACACGAACCGGCCCCACGGGGCGCCGAGCGCGACCGCCACCTGGAGGATGGCCAGGGCGGCGAGGACGACGACAGCGACAATCGCGGCGACGGCGCTCATCGCGCCACCCGGCCGGGACGCGGGAACAGGCCGCGCGGGGCGGGGAGCTGGGGACTCATGGCCCAAGCGTCACAGATC
The DNA here is from genome assembly GCA_030426725.1 of Actinomycetes bacterium. Classification (GTDB taxonomy): domain Bacteria; phylum Actinomycetota; class Actinomycetes; order Propionibacteriales; family Propionibacteriaceae; genus Arachnia. Next base: position 2,253 of record JAUHXZ010000064.1, on the reverse strand, counting down.
CCGCAGGGCAGGAACAAGGCCCTCACAACAGTGGCGCGGTCCGTGCGATTCGCCGAGCTGTCCCGTGAGGTGCCTGTGCCGGGTCGCCGGAGTAGTCGAACGGGCAGATCCGCGATCAGTCCGATGGTCCCCGGACCACGGCCGCCATCGTCCGGCGCATCCGTTCCGACGGGCGGATGCCCAGTTCGCGCGACAGGTTCCGCCGCAGCGTCTCGTAGTGCCGGAGCGCCTCCGAGACGTTGCCCTCGGAGAGGTGGATCTCGAGCACCAGCTGGTGCGCGCTCTCCCTGAGCGGCGCCTGCGACACGGCGAGCAGCGCGCTCTGCAGCGCGCCCCAGTGGTCGCCGCAGTCGAGCAGTCGGCGTCCCACCAGTTCCAGCGCCCGGATCCGCTGCTGCCGCACGATCTCGCGCTGCTCGTCGACGAAGTCGTCGTAGAAGTCCGGCAGCAGGTCTGCGCAGCACAGCGTCGGGTCCAGGCTCGCCAGATCGACCGGGGCCCCCACCTCGAGTCGGGCGGCGAGCGCGTGCAGGTCGGCCAGGTCCACGTTCACCCGTGGGCCGAGCCCCACCGGGTCCCCCTCGCAATCGATGAGCCCGGGTGCCGCCTGTCGCACGCGCCACAGGCAGGAGCGGAGATTGGCGCTCGCCCGCGACTCGTCCTTGTCCGGCCACAACACGGCCGCGGCGCGGTGGCGCCGAACGGGCTGCCCGCCGGTGGCGAGCAGCGCCACGCACCGCCACGTCGATTCCGGCAGCCGGACGGCGACGCCCCGCCGGGTGACCCGGAAGTCGCCGAGCACGTGGATCTCGAACAACGCGCCAGAGGTACGGCCCGCAGGGGCCGGCCCGTAGTCATGCCTCGAGAAGATCGTCATCGCCTTGCCCCCTCTGTTCAACTTCCGTTGCAGCGGCGTCACCGTCGCGTCACGGAACCGCCCCGGATCAATACGGGCTGACAACGCCGGATCATCGATCCGGCCCGATCACTGTGCCCTGCTCGCGCACTGCCCATGCCTCCTAGGAGTGCGCGGCGAGGCCTGTGATACGCCTTCCGCAACGCCGTCGTGACGCCTGGGCGCTTGACTCCCTGCATGGCTGGGTACGGGGCGGTCCGCGACGCGATGGAGACACTCGCGTCCCTGCTGCGCGCCCACGTCACCAACTCCGGCGAGGCGGGGCTCGCGGGGGTGCCGGTGCGGGTGAACTCCCCCCGCGAGGTGGAGCTCGCCAACGTCAGCAACGCGGTCGCGGTATGGCTGCACCGGGTCGACATCCAGCCCGACCTCGTCAACGCGGCACCCACGAGGCCGGATCCGGATCACGAGGCCAGGCGGCCGCTGCCCGTCGAACTCGTCGTGCAGGTGGTCCCCATGAACAGCGACGCCGGCACGGCCCAGCTGCTGCTCGGGCGCGTCCTCCAGGTGGTCCACGACCATCGGCGCCTGGCCGGCGCGGACCTCGCCGGTTCCCTCTCCGCAACCCGCACGGTCCTGAAGCTCGGCCTCGAGCTGCACGGGGCCTACGATCTCAACCTCCTGTGGGGCGGGCAACAGACGACCCAGCGCCCGGGCGCCGGGGTCAGGATCACCGGCGTGACCCTGGACAGCCACCTCGACCCCCTCGTCGGCTCCCCCGTGATCACCGCGACCGCCCCCACCGGCCAGATCGTCGGGGTGGCACCATGACGGTCCAGGCCGGCCCGTACCGTCTGGTGCCGGGCGACCCGTGGCGGACGCAGGCCCTCGCCCTCCTGCCCCTCATCGACGAGTGGACCCTCGAGGCGCCGTCGCCGCCGACCACCGCGCGATCGCTCACCCCGGCGGTCGGCGCGCACGTCACCCGCGGCACCCTGGTGTTCACCGGGCTGCCGGAGCGGGCCTGCCCCGACATCGCGTTGTCGCCTGTCACCTTCTCGGCACGCCTGACGCGCCCGGGGCGTCCGGACGAGTCGATCGCGGTGACGATCCCGGCCGGCGCCCAGCTCCCCCACCGGGCGCCGCCCGCGGCGGTCGCGTCGGTGACGATCGCCGTCACCGGGCGCGTCACGGCGGCGGCGTTCCCGCACGGTCCCGTCCCCGGCGCGAACCTGACGTTCACCGGCGACGTCATCGCGCTCTCCGTGCCGCTGTCCGCCCACCATCCGGCCGCGGCCGCCGTGCGTGGCCGGACTCTGGTGGCAGGGGCGGGCACGACCCTCGCAAGCGCCGCCACGGGCGGCACGTCCACGCTCGAGCCAGTCTCGACCGCGGGC
>JAUHXZ010000139.1 GCA_030426725.1 Actinomycetes bacterium | reverse complement strand
CGCGGCAGGCGACTACCTGGACGTCCGCATCACCGAGGTGTCCACGCCGGTGCTCGACCTTTCGGACCCGGAGCAGATCGTCGAACTCAGCGGCACCCTGACCAACGTCTCCACTGAGCCGATCCGCTACCTCAACGTGCACTTCTGGCGGTTGGACCAGCCCATCACCACCCCGAGCCGCCTCGACGCGTACACCGCCGACGTGCCGCTCGGTGCCCGGCTCACCAGCGAGGCCGACGGCAACCTGGACATCCTGACCCGCGACGAGGAGTTCGTCCCCGGGCAGCAGGCCCAGTTCTCGGTTCGAGCCAGCGTCGGCCAGCTGACGCAGGGCAGCTACCCCCTCACCCGCGACGACGCCGCCTACCTGCTCGGCGTCCAGGTCCGCGGCATCCCCGGGGTCGGCGGCAACCAGGTCGTCGGGGAGGACCAGGCCGTCGTCGTCGCCACCGGCGAGCCGACCGAGTCCAGCGCCGTCGTCGAACTCGCAGCACCCGTCTCGTGGCTTCCCGACGGCACATTCGTCGATGACTCGCTGGCCTCCGAGCTGACCGGCCGGCTGGGCAGTCTGCTCTCCAGCGCGGAACGCGACGGCGTGGTCGCGACGGTCGATCCCGCCCTGCTCGAGGCCGTCGACCGCCTGACCGGGGAGCATGTCGTCGGCGGGGAGGAACGTCCCGGCAGCGGCATCGCCATCGGATGGCTCGAGAGGATCAGGACGCTCGCCGGCGAGGGTAGGCTCTGGCGGCTCCCCTACGGGGACCCCAACCTGGTACGCGCCCGGGACGCGGGGGCACTCGACAGCACCTGGGAGGCGTCGCTTGCCGCCACTCCGGGCGAGTGGCTCGGTCTCCCCCTGGTCGTCGTCGTCGGGGCGGGGGCCGACGAGTCCCTGGCGTCGACGCTCGACGGCGCGTCGATGATCATCGTGCGCGGAGCCGACGGCGCGGCCCCGGGGATCCTCGGCGCCGCCCGGACCTCGGCTGTGACGGACCTCCCGGCCGGTGTCCGCGCCGGGCGCCTCCTGGCCGAGGAACTGGTCGCCCCGAGGCCCCCCCTGTACCTCATCTCGAGCCCGCACGACGACTCCCTCGACCGGGTCGCCGAGCAGTCGAGGGCCCGCATCGCCCCGTCCGACGAGCCGGCGGAACCCCTGACCTGGCCGAGGCCCATGGCCGAGGACCCGTGGACGGCGGTGACCGGGTCGCTCGACGAGGCCCGGGCCACCCTGGAGTTCCGGGGCGAACTCATGGGCACCGATGAGACCACGGGCCTCACCTACCTGCGCGCCATGGCCTTCTCGTCCGGGTTCGCCGACGAGGCCGAGGCCACCGCCTACGTCGAGGCGAACACCCCGGCGGAGATCGACACGACCCTGGTCGAGCTCAGCGCGGCCCAATCCTTCGTCATGGGGTCGCGTACCAACATGTTCCCCGCGACCATCACCAACGGCCTGGACTTCCCCGTCCAGGTGAAGATCCGCTTCGACTCGGACGCCCCGCAGCGGATCTCGGTGCCAGACGTCGGTCCGGTCACGGTGCAGCCTGGTGAGTCGGCCACGGTCGACATCGTCCCCGAGGCGGCCGCCAACGGCGTCACCATCGTGCACGCCCGGCTCGCGACGCTCGAGGACACCCCGCTGGGCGATCAGGTGGAGATCGAGATCACAGCCACCGACTTCGGGCGCGTCGGCTGGATCATCATCGTCGCTTCGGGTGCAGTGGTAGTCGGAGGAAGCGCCCTGCGGATCCGCGCAGTCCAGCGCGAACGCGCGGCCGGAGGAGAAGAGTGAACAAGGGCAACAGCACCAGGAGACTGGTCGGCGCGAGCGCCATCATGGCGTCGGGCACGCTGATCTCACGCGCGCTCGGCCTCGTCCGCGTGATGATGATCGCGTTCATCCTCGGTAACGGCACCAGGCAGGCCGACATGCTGGCGCTGGCCACAATGGTGCCGAACTCTCTCTACATCCTCTTCGCCGGCGGCGCCCTCAACACCGTCCTCGTGCCGCAGATCGTGCGCGCCATCAAGAACGACGAGGACGGTGGCGAGGCCTACACCAACCGGATCATGACGGCCTTCATGCTGATCGTGACCGCGGTGGCGGTGATCATCACGATCGGCGCCCCCGTCGTGACCGCCATCTACACGTCGAACGACTGGCGGGATCCGGCACTGGCCGACCAGTACGCGTCGATGGTGGCGCTGACGTACCTGACGCTGCCGCAGATCTTCTTCTACGGCGCCTTCTTCCTCCTGGGCCAGATCCTCAACGCCCGCGACAAGTTCGGCCCCATGATGTGGGCGCCGATCGCCAACAACATCGTCACGATCATCGTCCTCGGCCTGTACTTCGTCGTCTGGGGCAACGGCGAGGACCACGGCTCGGCCTTCACCACGGGTCAGATCCTGCTGCTCGGCCTCGGCACGACGTTCGGCATCGCGGTGCAGACGATCGTCATGATCCCGTTCGTCCGCCGCGTCGGGTTCAAGCTGAGGCCGCGGTTCGACCTCAAGGGCACCGGCCTCGGGCACACGTTCGCGCTCACCAAGTGGACGGTGGGATTCGTCGCCGTCAACCAGCTCGCCCTCATGGTGGTCAACCGGCTGGCCACGTCAGCGACGGCCGGTGGCAGCGGCGCAGGTGTGACCGTCTACTCCAACGCCCACCTGCTGTGGATCCTCCCTCACTCCCTGATCACCGTGTCGCTGGCCACCGCCATGCTGCCGAGCGCCTCGCGGCTCGCCGCCGCCGGGGACCTTGAGGGCGTCGCCGGGGAGTTCACCCGGAC
>JAUHXZ010000063.1 GCA_030426725.1 Actinomycetes bacterium | reverse complement strand
CGGGGCCGAGGGGGTGGGCCCGATACTCAATGGCGGTGACGACGCCGAGGTCCCATCCAGCGCCGCGGAGCGCCCAGAAGAGGTCGGCGTTCTCGTCGGCGCTCGCGTGGACCTGACGACCGTCGGCAGTGACGAGGTCGACGCCGGTGACGTTGTCGCAGGCGAGGCCGTGCTTGCGGCGCAGCCAGCCATACCCCCCGGCCAGGGTGAGCCCCGCGACCCCCGTCTCGGAGACCACCCCGAGCGGAACGACGAGCCCGTGCTGTTGGGTCGCGGCGTCGACATCGCCGATCTGGGCCCCGCCCTCGGCTCGCACGGTGCGCGTGGCCGGATCGACCTTCACGGCTCGCATGGCGGACAGGTCGATCACCAGACCACCCTCGAGGACGGACAGACCCGCGACGTGGTGGCCGGCGCTGCGGACCGACACGCCGAGGTCGTGAACGCGGGCGAACCGCACGGCCTCGGCCACGTCGCCCGGGCCGGCGCACCCCACGATGAGGGCGGGACGGTGGTCGACGGCCCCGTTCCAGACTGCCCGCGCATCGTCGAAGGTCTCGTCGTCCGGCGTCGTGACCGATCCTCTGATGCCCGAGGCGAGCCGCATCAGCTGCTGAGCGTTCATGCCCTGAGGGTTGTCCGCGTTCCAGCCCGTGGCAACGTCGACGGTGAGACGCTGGATGGAACCATCCTTGACTAGGCACTCAACTCGCGCGATAGGTGTGCGGAGCACCAAATCGGGCGGCTCAACTTCCATTCCGGGCCAGAGTTGTATAAGGTTTGTTCAGGGTCGATTCAAGGAGGAGCTATGCGTACCAACGACCGAGTCCGGCAAGTCGTCGTCACCGCCAGCGCGGTGTTCATGGTCATCGGGACCCTGTTCGGGATCGGGGTGCTCGGCACCCGAGTCGAGGAGAGCGCGGGAGGAAGCCTGTCCGCGACCGCCACCCTCGTCGCCCCGGCCACCAGCGCCTTCTCAATCTGGTCGGTCATCTACGTGGGCCTGGCCGGCTACGTGGTGTGGCAGTGGCTGCCGGCCAACACGAGCAGCCCGCGGGCCCGGAGCATCGGCTGGCTCGCCGCGTGGTCGATGGTGCTCAACGCCGGGTGGCTCCTCGTGACCCAGTGGGGCCAACTGTGGTTGAGCGTGGCGGTCATCGTCGCCCTCGCCCTGGTCCTGGGCGTCCTCATCCGTCGCCTCACGGCCATTCCGGCCGACGGCCCGGCCCGCCCCCTCGAGCAGGTCTTCGTCGACGGGACGTTCGGGCTGTACCTGGGCTGGGTCGCGGTCGCGACCATCGCCAACATCACCGCGACGCTCGTCGACTCGGGAATCGACCCGGCCCCGCCGGCCGGCGAGTTCCTCGCCATCGTCGTCCTCGCCGTCGCGGCGGTGCTGGGCGCGATCCTCGCGTCGCAGTTCGGGGGTCGGCTCGCCGTGGCCGCCGCCATGGCATGGGGCCTGTCCTGGATCGCCGTCGGCCGCCTCACAGACGCCCCCGAATCCACCGTGACGGGCATCGCCGCCGCCGTGGCGGCGGTGGTGGTCGTGGCAGCCGCGGTCGCGGTGCGGGTGCGGGGCATCTCCCCGTCGACGGTGGCCTCCCCCGCTCACTGACCCGGCGGGGCGCGGCGCTTTTGTTGCGCCGCTCCGCAAACAACAGGCGCGCCACTGGCGCCGGACCCGGGCCGCGTCCCCGCCGCATAGGTCTGGCCCCACCCATCTGGTAGTGGTGGGCCATGACGACGGGGACTACGGTCGAGCGGGTCGATGCGGTGGTGGTGGGCTCCGGGTTCGGCGGATCGGTGACCGCCTACCGGCTCGCCGAGGCTGGGCACGCGACGGTGCTACTCGAGCGCGGACGCCCCTACCCACCCGGGAGCTTCGCCCGGAACCCCTACGAGATGAGCCGGGCGTTCTGGGAGCCCAAGGACGAGTTGTTCGGGCTCTTCGACGTGCGCTCCTTCCGCAAGCTCGAGGCCATCGTCTCGAGCGGCCTCGGGGGCGGGTCGCTCATCTACGCCAACGTGCTGCTCCGCAAGGACGAGGAGTGGTTCGTCCGCGACTCCCCCATCCCGGGAGGCGGCTACGAGCACTGGCCGGTCTCGCGGGCGGACCTGGACCCGCACTACGACGCCGTCGAGCGCATGCTGCACCCCGTCCCGTCCCCCTACCCCGATCTGCCGAAGACCGCGGCGCTGCGGGACGCCGCACGGGCGCTCGACCTCGAGGTGATCCACCCGCCCCTGGCCGTGTCGTTCTCCCGGACCCGCGACGGGGAACCGGAGCAGCGGAAGGTGATCGAACCCCCGGAGTACGGCAACCTCCACGGCGCGACCCGGCTGACCTGCCGACTCTGCGGCGAGTGCGACATCGGCTGCAACGACGGGTCCAAGAACACCCTGGACCACACCTACCTGTCCGCCTCCGTCCACCACGGCGCGGACATCCGTTCGCACTGCGAGGTCACGGCCATCCGCCCGCTGGACGGGGGCGGGTACGCCGTCACCTACACCGAGTACGGCGACACCGACGGCGACGACGGCCGCAGGCCCCGGACCGCCCGGACGGTGCAGTGCGACAGACTCTTCCTCGCCGCGGGCGCCCTGGGCACCACAGCGCTGCTCCTGCGCAACCGGGTGAACCTGCCGGGTCTGAGCCGCGCGCTGGGCACCAGGTTCTCCGGCAACGGCGACCTGCTCACGTTCGCGCTCGGGGCGCGTACCGCGACGGGTGCGGACGGTCCACGGTTGATCGACGGCAGCCACGGGCCCGTCATCACGACGTCGGTCCGGGTACCCGACGAGACCGACGGCGCCCCGGCCGGCCAACGCGGGTACTACATCCAGGAGGCGGGCTTCCCGGAGTTCGCGAACTGGCTGATCGAGACCGCCCAGGTCACCCGGTCGGCCCGGCGGGCGGCCACTCTCGCCCGGGAGATCATGCGGCACCGGCTTCGGGGGCGCAACGAGTCGACGATCTCCGCCGAGGTGGCCGGCCTCGTCGGCCAGGGGCGCCTCGGGGCATCCTCGATCCCACTGCTCGGCATGGGCCGCGACGTGCCCGACGGCAGGGTGGTCCTCCGCGACGGGGAGATCGACGTCGACTGGTCCATTGAGACCTCCAAGCGCTACTTCGCCGCGGTGCGCGAAACGATGCGGGCCATGTCCGGCCAGCTGAGAGCCGAGTTCCACGACAACCCGCTGTGGTGGACCCGCCGCGTCGTCACCGTCCATCCCGTGGGCGGCGCCCCGATGGGCCGCTCGCCGCAGGACGGCCTCGTCGATGGCCGGGGCGAGGTCTTCGGCCATCCCGGACTGTACGTCGTCGACGGCGCGGCCATGCCCGGCCCGGTGGGCCCGAACCCCGCCCTCACGATCGCCGCCAACGCCGACCGCATCGTCGAAGCGATCATCGACGCACCGTCGGCCGGCCGGCGGACGGTGGCTGCGCGCCCCACCGCGGCCGACGCGCCCGGTGCGCCCCTCGACGGCGACAGCGTCGAGTTCACCGAGCAGATGAAGGGGTTCATGGCGCTGGGCGAGACCGACCCGGTCACCGGCTGGGAGCGGGCCAAGCTCATCAACCACCGGTTCATGTTCAAGCTCACCATCACGGTGCCGGACATCGACCGGTTCCTCGCCGACAACCAGCACGAGGGCACCGCCGAGGGGTTCGTCCGCTGCGAGGTGCTCGGCGGTGAACTGCCCGTCGAGCGCGGCTGGTTCAACCTCTTCGTGGCCAACGGCGAGGCCGACACCCGGGAGATGCGCTACCGGCTGTGGTTCCGGGACCTGGCAGGTGCTCCGGTCACCATGTACGGCTACAAGACGGTCCGCGACGACCCGGGTCTGGACATCTGGCGCGACACGTCGACGCTCCACATCACCCTGATGGCCGGACACGTCCCGCCGGGTGGCGACGGCGAGGTACTGGGCGCCGGTGTCCTACGGATCCTCCCACGCGACTTCGCCCGGCAGCTCACGACCTTCCGGGCCGACGGCGCCTCGCCGCTCAGCTCGCTCGGCCGCTTCGGGACCCATTTCACCAAGGCCCTCGTCGACACGTACGCACCGATTCCGAGGGAGTCCCGATGAGCACCGTGACCGTCCGCCCCACGACGCGCGCCGACCACCGGGTCACCAAGTACGTCGTCACCGCCCTCGACGGGCATCCGATGACCTTGCTGCGGGTCCGCGGCCGCCACGCACCCACCCGCGAACCGGTCCTCCTCGTCGCCGGGTCCGGTGTCCGCGCCGAGATCTTCCGTGCCCCCACCGACCGCACGATCATCGACGCCCTCATCGATGAGGGCTGGGACGTGTGGTTGGTCAACTGGCGCGCGTCGATCGACCTCGACCCCGTCTCCTGGACGCTCGACGACGCCGCGGCCTGGGACCACCCCGCGGCGGTCCGGCACGTGGCCGAGGTCACGGGCGCCGACACGATGAAGGCGATCATCCACTGCCAGGGCTCTACCTCGTTCGCCATGGCCGCGGCGGCCGGGCTGGTGCCGCAGGTGACGACGATCGTGTCCAACGCCGTCTCGTTCCACCCGACTCTGCCCGCATTCTCCAGGTTCAAGATCGGCCGCCTACTACCGCTGATGTGGGCTATGACCCCCTACCTCGACCCCTCGTGGGGCGACAGGCCGGACACGGCCTTCGGGCATGCCATGAAGGCGATGGTCGACCTCACGCACCGCGAGTGCGACAACTCGGTGTGCCGGCAGGTGAGCTTCACCTACGGCAGCGGCAGGCCCGCGCTCTGGCGACACGAGAACCTCAATCCGGCCACCCACGACTGGATCCGGGGCGAGTTCGGCAAAGTCCCGATGAGCTTCTTCGCGCAGATGTCGGAGAGCGTGAAGGCGGGGCACCTCGTATCGGTGTCGAAGCGCCCGGGACTGCCCGAGCACTACGGCGTCGACGCGCCGGCCACCGACGCCCGCTGGGCCCTGTTCGCGGGCCGCGAGAACCGCTGTTTCCTCCCCGCCAGCCAGGAGCGCACCTTCGCCTGGCTCGATGCGGCCACCCCGGGCCGGCACTCCCTCCATCTGATTCCCGGCTACAGCCATCTCGACATGTTCCTCGGACGCGATGCCGCCCGGGACGTCTTCCCCGCGATGCTCGAAGAGCTGGCCCGCTGACCCCATCGGTGGGATAATTGCGACATATCGTTCACTATCGTCGAGCGTGTCGAACGACAGGTCGGCGATACACCAAGGAGGGCCAGCATGAACGAGAAGCAGGGCCACCGGGGCCCCAGCATCCCCAACCCCGCCGACGTGCTCTGGGACGCCATGAACCAGATGCGCGACACCTTCGACGACAAGGTCAGCCCCCGCATGGGCCGCGGCGACGTGCGCAGCGCGATCATCGTCCTCCTCGCGGAGGAGCCGATGCACGGCTACCAGCTGATCCGCGAGATCGAGGAGCGTTCGGGCGGCAGGTGGAAGCCGTCCCCCGGCTCGATCTACCCGACGCTGCAGATGCTCGCCGACGAGGGCGCCGTCACGGTCGCCACGGAGGAGGACCGAAAGATCTACTCGCTCACCGAGGCCGGCCGCGAAGAGGCCGACGGCGCCTCCGCCCCGTGGGTCTCCACGCAGTCGACGCCCGGCAACATCGGCGCCCTGTCCAAGGCGGGCTTCGAACTCGCGCAGGCGGTGAGCCAGCTCGCGAGGTCGGGCTCGAAGGAGCAGAAGGAGCAAGCGGTCGAGGTGATCGACTCCGCGCGTCGTAGGATCTATTCCATCCTCGCCCAGGACTGACGGACAGCCGCCGGGCGGGCGGGGATCGAGGAGGTCTCGATGCCCGACACCGCCCGCGGTCGCGCCAGATACCGGCGCATCCTGCGCTTCGCGGCGCGCCACCTCGTCATCATCTGGTGGTACGAGCTGTTCCTGGCCCGCATCGGGCTGGGGGCCGTCGCCGAACGCACCCGCGAGGCGCGGCTACGCCGCCTTGCGCAGCGATTCCGCACGCTCGCCGTCGAACTCGGCGGCCTGATGATCAAGCTGGGCCAGTTCATGTCGACCCGACTCGACGTGCTGCCGCCCGAAATCACCAAGGAACTCGAGGACCTTCAGGACGAGGTGCCGCCCGCGCCGTTCGACGCCGTCCGGGCGCTCGCCGAGGCCGAGTTGGGGGTGCCGCTCGCGCAGGTCTTCGCCGACATCACCGAGGAGCCGGTGGCTTCGGCGTCGCTCGGCCAGGTCTACAGCGCGCGGCTGGCAGCCCGGGACGCCAAGGAGGCGGGCTTCGAACGCGTCGCGGTGAAAGTCCAGCGGCCCGGCATCGGAGACATCGTGTCGATCGACCTGTCCGCGCTGCGCCGCATCGCGCGGTGGATCTCCCGCATCGGCGTCGTCGCCCGGCGCGTGGACCTGCCCCGCCTCGTCGACGAGTTCGCCTCCACCAGCCTCGAGGAGATCGACTACCTCCACGAGGCCGCCAACGCCGAACGCTTCGGAGCCTGCTTCGCCGACGACGACCGCGTGCGCGTGCCCGACGTCGTGTGGGAGCGCACCACCCGCCGCGTGCTTACGCTCGAGGACGTCTCCGCCATCAAGATCCGCGACGTCGATGCCCTGCGCGAGGCCGGCGTCAGCCCCCGCAAGGTCGCGAGCGTGCTCGGCGACGTCATGCTCGACCAGCTGTTCGTCCACGGCTTCTTCCACGCCGACCCGCACCCGGGCAACCTGTTCGTGACGCCCGGGCCGCGGCTCGACGGGAGCGGCGGGCCCTCCTGGACGCTGACCTTCGTGGACTTCGGGATGATGGGCGCGGTGCCGCCCAGGATCCGGGAGTCGCTCCGCGCCCTCGTCATCGCGGCCGCGGCGCGCGACGGCCAGGGGATGGTCGACGCCATGCACAAGGCCGACGTGCTGCTGCCGTCGGCCGACACGGCAGAACTCGAGCGCGCCATGACGAAGGTCTTCGCCCGGTTCGGCGGCATGAGCATCGGCCAGCTGCGCGACATCGACCCCAACGAGTACCGCGACTTCGCGCTCGAGTTCAGCGACATCATGCTCGACATGCCGTTCCAGATGCCGGAGAACTTCCTGCTCCTCATCCGGGCCGCGTCGCTGACCTCGGGGATGTGCACCGCGCTCAACCCGTCGTTCAACGTGTGGGACTCCGTCGAGCCTTACGCCAACCAGCTCATGCACGAGGAGTCCGGCAACCTCGTCGGGGACATCGCCGCCCAGATCGGCGACAATGCGCGGATCGTGTGGCGGCTGCCCAGGCGTGCGGACCACGTGCTGGCGAAGATCGAGGACGGCACCGTCGGGGTGACGATGCCCAGCCTCGAGCGCAAGATCGACCAGGTTGAGAAGATCGGGCACCGGTTGCTGTCCGGGCTCATCTTCGGCGCCCTGCTGGTGTCCGGCTCGCGGGTCTACTCGGACAACGAACTGCTGGGCGTCGTGCTCATGGCCGCGTCGGTGATCCCGCTGCTGCACGTGATGTTCGGCCGGCGCCACTCCAGCCGCCGGTTCCGGTGAGCGCGGCGTTCACCCGGTGTAGACGTCGATGACGAGGCGTCCCGGGTCCGGCAGCCACGTGACGCGGTAGGGCCGCGCCCGGTCCAACCCGATGCCTGCCTGGGTCATGCCCTCGAACCCGCTGAGGATCCGGGCCTCCTTGATGGCCGGGAAGCCGCTGGTGACGATCTGCAGCTCGTCCTCGAACGGGTCCTCCCCGAGCGGGGTCCCGTCCGGCCAGGCCGCGAACCTGACCTCGAGCGACGCGTTGCCGGCGAGAGGTTCGATGTCCTCGCCGGAGGGGTCGCCGAGGAACACGTTCGAGTCGTGCGGGGTCACCGACCAGCCCGGCATATCGCCGTCGCCGGCGAACTCGAACACCCACCGGTCGTAGCAGTCGTGGGTGCCGACGCGCATGGTCCTGCCCCAGAGGTCCGCGGCCAGGTCGTTGAACCATTCGTCGTCGGAGTCGCTGGCCTCGAGGATCCCGAACTCCTCGCAGGGCTCCTCGGTGGCGGAGGTGCCGGGCGTCGACGACGGGCTGGGGTCGGGGGTCGTGGACGGTGGGGTCGTCTCGTCGGGCGTCGGCGAGGGGATGTCACTGGCCGTCTCGCTGGGGAACGCCGTCGACTCGATGGGCGCGGGGCTGGTGTCCGGCCCGTCGCCGGAGCCGCCGCCGGTGAACCACCAGATTCCCAGGCCGGCCACGACGAGGGCCAGGACCGCGAGGACGATCAGGCCGTACCGGGCCCCCGGACCGCCCGGGGTGCCACCGTCGTCCACTGTGTTCTGCTCGTATGTATCCGACATGGCCATGCCTCCGTCCGGCGTTTGCGCCGCTGATTCCAGGGTAGGCCGCTTCGACGCGCGGGTGGGGCGAAGCCGCGACCGCCCCGGGGGCTCGGGCGCGGTACGACCCCGGCCGGCGCTTCCGTCCGACCGGGGCCGCCCCCCATTGACTGTCCGCTACGACGTGGCGAAGAACACGTCGTCGGCGAACAGGCCCGGCGTGACCCGCACGGTCCCCGACCCGTCGGCCGGGACGGCGAGCACGACGTTTCCGGTGGCGTCGGCGCCCTCGTAGAGCTCGTTGGAGGGGAGCTCGTCGGGGCCGACCACGAAGGCGTCGTAGGAGTTGACGACGTTGCCGCCGTCGGTGACGTAGGCGACGGTGATCTCCCACGGGATCCCCTCGTCTGCGGCGATACGCGTCACGGTGACGTTGACCAGGGCGTAGGTGGTCCCCGCCGGGGGATCGTCGTTGAACTGGTTCTCCGCCATGACCTCGTCGGTGGCGTCGGCGGTGAAGGAGTTGACGGTGACCTCCCACTCGTCGCTCGCGATCGTGGTGCCGAGCGGGTGCGGGTTGTCCCTGGTCCCGGCCGGTGCGGCGTCCTGCTGCGCGGGCTCCTCGGCCACGCTGGAGTCCTCGGCCGCGGCCTCCTCCTGGGAGGCCGCGGGGGTCGCGACGACGGTGGCCTCGCCGCCCCCGAAGCTCTCGTCGAGGATCCTCGCGGTGGAACTCATGAAGGCGATGCCGCCGGCGATGGTGCCGACGATGGAGATGATCAGGGCGGCCACCGCCATGCGACGCGGCCGGTCCCGCACGACGAGCGCGACGATCGACAGCACGAACGCTGCGGGCAGGAGGATCCAGCCCAGGAGGTAGGCGCCCTCCATCACCGCGAAGACGAGGCCGAGCACCGCCACCACCAGGCCGACGATGGCCAGTGTGTTGCGCTGCCGCGCCGGGGCCGCGGGTGGCGGGGGCGGCGTGGGGACGCCGCCGGTCTGGTAGGCGGGCTGGCCCTGCGGCTGGAAGGTGCCGGGCTGCTGGCCGGCGCCTGGCTGTGTGCTCATGGTGTGCACCTTTCTCGAATGGGGTGCTTCCATCACACCGCCGCCGGCCGGTGCGGCACATCGGCCGACCGGGTGGGGTCGGGGCGCCGATCGGGTGACATCCCGTGGCGGCACGGTGGCCGATCGGCGGAGGGGAATCGTCGGGGGTGGCCCCTAGCATGAGGGGCATGTTGTCCGTCCGGCCCGTCGATGGCCCCCTCGCCCCGGCCTGGTGGCGCACGGTCCCGGCCGTCGTCGTCGGCTTCTCCGGGACGATGTTCAGCCTCGCCATGTCCCCCGCGGGGAACGCCGCTCCTGATGACCATCTGGCGATGCTGCTCACGTTGCTGGGCTTCGGCATCGCGCTCGGCGGCCCGGTGGCGCTGATCTGGCGGCACCGCTTCCCCGTCGCCTTCGCCGTCACGGCCGCCGTCGTTCCTCTGGCCGTCCCGGTGGGCAACACGCTGGCGTTCATCACGCTGTCGGCGCTCGTCGGCCGCCGCCGTGGGTCCGGGGTGTGGGCCGTGGCGGGGCTCACCGCCGTCACCTCGACCGTCGTCGTGGTGCGCGACGCCCTCGCCCGCCCCGTGGGCGCGTCGATCTTGCAGACGACGCTGGCCCCGGGGGACGCGCCGGTGGAGGTCGGGGCCCCCACGATCGCGATCATCGCGGTGCTGGGCTGGGGTCTCTCTGTGGGCCTGGGTCTCGCCGTCAGGGGCGCCCGGGAGACCCGGCACGCCCGGGAGGCCGTCAGCACCGAGCGGGCGGCCAGTTCGCAGCTCGGGGACGAGCTCGCGCGCCGCGCCGAACGGGAACGCATCGCGCGTGAGGTGCACGACGTGCTGGGGCACCGGCTGTCGCTCCTCAGCCTCCACGCGGCCGCCTTGGAGGCCAACGCCGGCGGCGACGCGCGGCTGCGCGCCTCGGCATCGCTGGTGCGCGAGTCCGCCGCGGGAGCAATGGGGGACCTGCGCTCACTGCTCGAAGTGCTGCGCCAGCCCGCGGGGGACCAGCCGGACCTGCCGCTCACCGCGCTGCCCGGCGTGGTGCAGGAATCGTTCGGTTCCGGGCAGCTGCTCGCGTCGTCGATCTTCGTGGCCGACGCGGACCAGGCAGACCCCACCCTGTCCCGGGCCGTCTACCGCATCGTGCAGGAGGTTCTCACCAACGCGCGCAAGCACGCCCCCGGTCAGCGGGTGGAGCTGTCGGTGACCGGCGGCCCTCCGACCGGCATCGCGATCGACGTGCGCAACCCGCTCACCTCGGACGCCGCCCGGGCCACCCCCGGGGAGCGTCGGGGCCTCGCCGGGATCGCGGAGCGGGCGGAGCTCCTGGGTGGCCGGGTGCAGTACGGGCTCGACGACGGGAGCCGCATGTTCCGCGTCCGCGTCGAACTGCCATGGCGGGCGAGGGGCCAGGTGGCCTGAGGGCCCGCCCCGGCGAGAATGTCGGTGGCCGATCCTAGGATGCTGCTGTGTCCTCCCCCATCAGAGTCCTCCTGGTCGACGACGATCCACTGGTGCGCGCCGGCCTCACCCTGCTCCTCGGCAGCTCAGAGGACGTGGAGGTGGTCGGCGAGGCGGGCGACGGCGATGCAGTCGCGGAAGCCGTTCGGGACCACGGCCCGCACGTAGTCCTCATGGACCTACGGATGCCCCGGATGGACGGGGTCGCCGCGACGGAGGCGCTGCGCCGGATGCCCGCTCCCCCGCACGTCATCGTGCTGACGACGTGGGATGTGGACGAGGCGGTGGTCCGGTCGGTGCAGGCCGGGGCGTCGGGATATCTGCTGAAGTCGTCGTCGGCGGACGAGATCCTGGGCGCGATCCGCGCCGTGATGGCCGGTGACGCGGTGCTGTCGCCGCGCAGCACCCGGCAACTGCTGGATCAGTGGCGGCAGCGCGACGCCGGCGAGGCGCGGGACCGCGCCCGGGGCGCCATGGGGACGCTCACGGGCCGCGAACGCGACATCGCCCGCGCCGTCGCCGAGGGCCTGACCAATGCCGAGATCGGCAGCCGGCTCTACCTGGCCGACGCGACGGTGAAGTCCCACCTGGCGTCGATCCAGACGAAACTGGGGGTGCGCAACCGGGTGCTCGTGGCGGTGCTCGCGGAGCGTGCCGGGCTCACCGCCTGATCCACTCCCCGGCCGGGCCTTTACTGGCCTCTGCGGGGGTCCCCGTCGTCCGGCCAGTCGTCCCACGTCTCGGGCAGCGGGTGGAGGCGCGGGCCGTCGGGCTCGTAGGGGCCGAGGTCGAGGCGGAAGGGCGGGTAGTCGTCGGTCATCAGGCCCACGTACGCCACGACGCGAAGCTGCCAGCGTCCGAAGCCCAAGGCGATGTTGTAGATCTGCTTGTTGTAGGCCCCGGTGAACACGACGATGACGAGCGCCACGAAGACGAGGATCGGGACGATCCCGGGCCACCCGGGGGTGTTGGAGTATTCACCGTCGGAGTAGGTGTGGGTGCCCGTCCAGCCGAAGGCGACGGCGAGGATGATGAAGTGCGGGATGGCCAGCAGCCACCACTTGATCAGTGCGAGTCCCCGCGTCAGCTTCTCCGGGTACTTCACGTCGAGCCGCGCCGGGTAGTCGGGCACGTCGGCGAGCGTGAACGGCGGGTACCTGTCGGTCCCGGCCACGTTGTAGAGGTAGTAGCTGAGGCGCCAGCCCCACCGCATCACGCCGACGAGGTAGTTGAACGCGCCGCGGGGGTAGCGGCCGGTGATCAGGATGGAGATCAGCGCGAAGACCCAGGCGAAGAGGGCGCCGATGCCCAGGAAGGCGAAGACGATGTAGTGGGGGAACCCGAGCAGCCATTTGACCAGCCACAGGGCGCGACTGATGTGCGGCTCCTGGGCCGCTTCGACCGTGACGGGGGAATCGGGACCGCGGAAGGTGTCCATGTCCATGTCTCAATGATCGACCCGGGCGGGGGTCGGCGGTGCCGATTGGGCGCGGAACCCCGGGGGAGGCGCGGACGCCGGACGCCAGCCCTACGTCGGGGCGCCTGCGCAATTGCGCTGGCGTCGAGCAGTACGGCTGGCGTGTGTGGACGCCAGCGCTCCAGGGCTGGCGTCGGGCAGTAAGCCTGGCGACGGGCAGTAAGCCTGGCGACGGGCAGTAAGCCTGGCGTCGAAGAGTAAGCCTGGCGTCGGGGAGGGGTGGCGACGGCGGGGGTCAGGCGACGTCGAAGCCGGGCGGGGCGTCGAAGAAGCGGGCGTCGCGAGCGAAGGCGCGGAAGAACGCGAAGATGTAGCCCATGCGCTCGTCGAAGTCCTCCCACGACGTCGCGTCGCTGGTCGAGACGTCGCAGTCGAGCGCGTGGTCGAAGCGCTGCGCCAACTCGCACAACTCGGCGTTGACCAGCTGCTCCAGCACCCGGGGATACTGGGCGCCACCCAGATACCCGGGCGGCGGGACGTCGCGGCACACGTCCAGCGGGCCGTCGGGCGTGACGACGTCGACGAACCGCGTCGTGATCCGGCCGAACAGGCCGCCCAGCGGCATCGCCTCGTCGATGAGCCTGTCGGCGATCCACTGCTCATGCGCGGCGACCCGCACGTTGCCGAGCAGCATGAACTCGGCGACGGCGCGGTCGGCCTCCTCGTCGAGGCCCTCGGCGGGCGCGATGGCCCGCACCTCGAGCGCCGACTGGTAGGCCGTCATCGCGTCGGCCAGAAGGGGGGTCTCGTCGAACAGCGCGGTCCCGACGGCGACCTCGAGAGCGGTGCGGGAGGGGCCGCCGGCCTTCGCGACCTCGTCGAGCCAGCACACGAAGCGCGGGGCCACGTCGGCGATGATCGTACGGTTGCCCTCGGCCACGGCCTGGGACGTACCGAGGTCGAGACCCAACGGCAGACCGTCCCCGCGGATCGCCCGGCCCGCCGACGCACTGGCCCACGAGCCGAAGGCCAGCCAGTTGATGTCCACGCGCCCTGTCAGGTCCGCGACGGCGAGGGCCAGGTCGCGGTAGCAGCGCGTGATGGCGACGTTGCGGACCACCGGGTCCGCGATGGCGACGATCTCAGCGACGTCCTTCTGCGACAAGACGGGCATGCCTCATCGTACGAGTGACCCCCGGTCGGCCGGGCGCCGTTCCGGTTCCCGGGCGGGGATCACTGCTCGGAAACCCGGCCGGTGGGGCGGAACGGACATACGATCGACCATGGACGTGGAGAAGTTCGAGGTGCCCTCGTTCGACGCCGGGGCCTACTACGACGGGATTCATCCCCGGCTGGAGAGCTTGAGGAGCGAGGTGGAGTTCGCGCTGGGCGCGGCCGTCGCCGCGGGCGACATCCAGATGCACTCCCTGTCGGCGCGGGTGAAGGAGCGGTCGAGCTACCTGGAGAAGATCGCCCGGGTTGAAGGACCTCAAGTTCGAGGTGCAGTGCCGCACCATCCTCATGGACGCCTGGGCGAACATCTCCCACCACCTCGCCTACAAGGGACCCGCCAGCATCCCCGACCACCTCCAGCGCGACTTCCACGCGCTCGCCGGCCTGTTCTACGTCGCCGACAAGCACTTCGAACTGTTCTTCCGTGCCTGCACCGAGGCGTGCGAGGACGCGATCGAGACGATCGCCTCGGGCGAGGGCCTCGACGGGATCAAGGTTGACCGCGACACCGTGTCGGCCGTGCTCATCTCGCACTACCGGGACCGCGAGCCACCCGCTCCGGCGACCGCGTCGGAGTTCGCCGAGGAGATCTCGGCGGTGGGCTACGCCACGGTCGCGCGGTTGGAGGCGGACCTGCGCGCCTTCACTCCCCTGGCGCTGGCCTACGAGAAGGAGCATCCGCCCACCCGCTCCAAGCGGTACACGGCGGTCGACCTGGCCCGCCGGGCGCTCGCGATGGGCAACCCGCAGTTCCGGGCGGCGACGTTCGGGCGGTGACGCCGGCGGGTCAGTCCTCCGGCGAGGGCGACGCCGACCCGAAGCTTCCCCTGGCGAGCGTGCACGTGTTGTCGACGAGGGTGGGCGCGG
>JAUHXZ010000062.1 GCA_030426725.1 Actinomycetes bacterium | reverse complement strand
GCCATCATCGACGAGCACAAGGCATACCTGACCGAGTTGGACTCGGCGATCGGTGACGCGGACCATGGCGCGAACATGGCCCGCGGCACCGCGGCTATCCTGGCGCACGTTGACGAGGCGGGCACGGTCGATGCCCTGCTGAAGAAGGCGGGCATGACGCTGGTGAGCACCGTCGGCGGCGCCTCCGGCCCGCTCTACGGCACGTTGCTCATGAAGATGGGCATGGCCACGGGGGCCGTGACCGAACTCGACGCCGCCGCGCTGGGCAAGGCCCTCCGCGCCGGCCTCGAGGGCGTCGTCGCACGCGGCAAGACCGAACTGGGCGACAAGACGATGGTGGACGCGCTGGCGCCCGCCCTCGACGCCTACGATGCCGCCGTCGCGGGCGGCGCGGGTATCGCCGAGGCGACCGAGGCCGCACGTATCGCGGCCACCGAGGGCCGGGACGCCACGATCCCGCTCGTAGCACGCAAGGGCCGCGCCAGCTATCTCGGGGAGCGGTCCGCGGGTCACCAGGATCCGGGAGCCACGTCGTCGACGTACCTGTTCGACGCGTTGGTCGACGTGATCGGCGCCTGATGGCGGTTGGGATCGTCGTCGTCTCGCACAGCAGGAAGCTGGCCGAGGCCGCCCTCGACCTCGCCATGCAGATGGTGCACGAGGAGCCCTCTCCCGTGGCCATCGCGGCAGGGATGCCCGACGGCGGCTTCGGCACCGACGCGACGGCGGTGGCCGAGGCCGTCACGCAGGTCGACCAGGGCGACGGCGTCGCCATCCTCGTGGACATGGGGTCGGCGCTGATGAGCGCCGAGATGGGCGTCGAGTTCTC
Source organism: Actinomycetes bacterium (assembly GCA_030426725.1). Lineage (GTDB taxonomy): Bacteria > Actinomycetota > Actinomycetes > Propionibacteriales > Propionibacteriaceae > Arachnia. The sequence continues at coordinate 13,551 of JAUHXZ010000062.1, read as the reverse complement.
AGGTGCCGGCGAGGGTTCCGTCCGGATTCTCGCCGCACCGTTCGTCGAGGGACTGACGGCCGGGCTGGTGCGCGCCGTCGGCGGGGCCTCGCTGGACGAGGTGGCGGAGGAGGCCGAGGCGGCTCTCGCGCCGAAACTGAGCGTGCTCGGCCGGGAGCAGCCGGCCGCGGAACAGGCGGCCCCGGCGCCCGAGGAGGCCCCGGCGGACGACGCCGTCGGTGAAGCCGTGCTCATCAACGAGACCGGGCTCCACGCCCGGCCGGGGGCGCTCTTCGTCGCGGAGGCCCGTAAGTTCGACGCGCAGATCACGGTCGCCACCGGATCGGCCGGGCCCGTCAAGGCCTCGAGCAGCGTCGGACTGGCAACGCTCGACGCACGCAAGGGCGACACGCTCCGCCTCACGGCCAACGGGCCACAGGCGTCGGAGGCCGTGAAGGCCCTGATCGCGATCATCTCCTCGGGCTTCGGGGAATAGCCGCAGCGATTCAGCCGGCCGGCCGGGGCGACGCGTGGCGCCGCTTCCCGGCTCGGCCGGTTCCACTCGGTAGGCTGGCGGCATGAGCGACACGCACCCCAACCTCATGGCCTCCGATGTCGTCGTGCGCCTGCCGGAGGATCCGGCGCTGGCCGCCATCGCCGAGCGTGGCAAGGGGCGCTTCCTCGAGGTCGTCGCCGCACACCCCTCGTCCTGCCTGTGCTGGGCACTCCTTGCCGAGACCTGCCTCGCCGACCACGATCTGGGCAACTCCCTGGCTGCCTACGCCTACGCCCGCACCGGGTACCACCGCGGGTTGGACCTTCTGAGGCGCAACGGTTGGAAGGGGTCCGGCAACGTCCCATGGGAGCACGAACCCAACCAGGGCTTTCTGCGTGCGCTGTGGGCACTCAGTGTCGCCGCCGGGCGCATCGGGGAGACCGAGGAGCAGGAGCGGTGCGCGCAGTTCCTCCGCGACTCGTCCGAGACGGCCTACCAGGTGCTGGCCGGCCCGGCGCAGGGCTGACGTCCCTCCCACTCTCGCGTGGTCATCGGGCGGGGCCCGCGGGCCGTACACTTGCCTCGCCCCACCGTCTGATCTGTTCGGAGATGCCCATGCCCACACGCGAAGACCTGCGCAACGTCGCCATCGTCGCCCACGTCGACCACGGCAAGACGACGCTCGTCGACGCCATGCTCTGGCAGTCCGGGGCGTTCCGGCAGGGATCGGACGTCAACGACCGGGTCATGGACTCGATGGACCTGGAGCGCGAGAAGGGCATCACCATCCTCGCGAAGAACACCGGCGTCCGCCACCGTCGCCCCGACGGCACCGAGGTGACGATCAACATCATCGACACCCCCGGCCACGCCGACTTCGGCGGCGAGGTCGAGCGGGGCCTCGAGATGGTCGACGGGGTCGTCCTCCTCATCGACGCATCGGAGGGCCCCCTCCCCCAGACCCGCTTCGTGCTGCGCAAGGCGCTGGCCAAGAAACTCCCGATCATCGTCGTGGTGAACAAGGTCGACCGCTCCGACGCCCGGATCTCCGAGGTCGTCGAGGAGACATATGACCTGTTCATGGACCTCATCGACGACGACGCGGCCCACGTCCTCGACTTCCCCATCGTCTACGCCTCCGCCAAGGCGGGTCGCGCGTCGCTGACCCAGCCCGAGGACGGCGGGATGCCGGACAGCGAAGACCTCGAACCGTTGTTCGACACCCTGATGGAGCACGTCCCCGCGCCCGAATACGAGGAGGGCGCGGTGCTCCAGGCCCACGTGACCAACCTCGACGCGTCCCCGTACCTGGGCCGCCTGGCCCTGTGCCGGATCGTCGCGGGCGAGCTGAAGCGCGGGCAGCAGGTGGCCTGGTGCAGGTCCGACGGCACCATCCAGAACGTCAAGCTCACCGAACTCCTCATCACCGAGGCGCTGGACCGTGTGCCCGCCGACAAGGCCGGGCCGGGCGACATCGTCGCCATCGCCGGCATCCCCGACATCATGATCGGCGAGACGCTGTCGGACCCGGAGACCCCGAAGCCGCTGCCCCTCATCAACGTCGACGAGCCGTCGATCTCGATGACGATCGGCATCAACACCTCCCCGCTGGCGGGCAAGTCCGGCAAGAACCTCACCGCCCGCCTGGTCAAGGCCCGCCTGGACACGGAGCTCATCGGCAACGTGTCGATCCGGGTGCTGCCCACCGAGCGCCCGGACACGTGGGAGGTCCAGGGTCGAGGCGAGCTACAGCTGGCCATCCTGGTCGAGATGATGCGCCGCGAGAGCTTTGAGCTGACCGTCGGCAAGCCGCAGGTCGTTACCCGTGTCGTCGACGGAGTGGTGCAGGAGCCGATCGAGCGCCTCACCGTCGATATCCCCGACGAGTTCGTCGGTGTCGTCACGCAGCTCATGGGCCTGCGCCGAGGCCGCATGGAGCAGATGGTCAACCATGGAACCGGCTGGGTCCGGATGGAGTTCATCGTGCCGGCGCGCGGCCTCATCGGGTTCCGCACCGAGTTCCTCACCGAGACCCGCGGCACGGGGATCATGCACCACGTCAGCGAGGGTTACGAGCCGTGGGCCGGCGATTTCCGCACCCGCCCGACCGGATCGCTGGTCGCCGACCGGCAGGGGGCCGTCACGGCCTACGCGCTGTTCAACCTCCAGGAGCGCGGCACGATGTTCGTGTCCCCCGGCCTCGAGGTCTACGAGGGCATGGTCGTCGGCGAGAATCCCCGCGCCGAGGACATGGACGTCAACCCCACCAAGGAGAAGAAGCTCACCAACGTGCGCTCGTCCACGGGCGACGAGTTGGAGCGGCTGATCCCGGCCAAGCTGATGTCGATGGAGCAGGCTCTCGAGTTCTGCGCCGGCGACGAGTGCCTTGAGGTGACGCCGGCCTCGGTGCGCATCCGCAAGGTGATCCTCGACGCCAACGACCGGGCCAAGGAGCGCAACCGGCTCAAGCGCAGCTGACACACTCACGATAGTTCTCGATATATCTTTGACATATCGAGAACTATCGTGCACTCTGGAGGTGACGGGGCGATCCACGCCCCCTGACATCGAAGGAGTCGAGATGGATCACGCAATGCATCTCCCCTGGGGCGGACACGGTTTCGCCCACATGGTCGGCGCCGGCATGAACGACGGCGCGATCGGCAAAGGTCCTGGTCGCGCTCACCGGGCCGGGCACGGATCCCGGCGCGGCGGCCCGCGCGGCAAGGGCCACCAGGGCTTCACGCAAGGGCCGTTCGGCCCGGCCGTACCCGGCGCGTTCGGGCCCGGCGGGTTCGGGCCGGGCGGACGCCGTGGTGGCCGCGCCCGTCGCGGTGAGGTCCGCAATGCCGCCCTGCTCCTGCTGGCCGAGGAACCGCGCAACGGCTACCAGATCATCCAGGAGCTCGAGAGCCGCAGCGGCGGGCATTGGAAGCCCAGCCCCGGAGCGGTGTATCCGGCGCTCAGCCAACTGGAGGACGAGGGCCTGATCCGTCAGGTGCCCACCGACACCGGCAAGCTGTTCGAGATCACGGAGGCGGGCCTGGCCGAGGCCGAGCGAACACCCCAGCCCACCCCATGGGAACGGGACGAGGACGACTCCGCCGTGGCGGAACTGATGCGGGCCTCGGCCCAGGCCTGGCAGGCACTCGGGGCCGTCGCGCAGGGCGGGAACGAAGAACTCATCGCCTCCGCGACGGCCGAGGTCGAGGATCTGCGCAAGCGGCTCTACCAGCTGCTCGCCGACAGCTGATCGGCCTCCCGGCGCAGGTTGCGGCGGGCGCCGGGCTCCCAAAGCCCGCGGCCGGCATGCGTTCCAAAGACGTGGGCACGGGCGAGCATACGGTCGACGAACCGACGGCGGCGCCGGATCCAGTCGGCCTCCGACAGGTCCGGACGCTCCTCCCTGATCCCTTCGAGGTTCCGCGCGTACTCCGCCCAGGGCGCGCCGAGCGCGCTCAGGTCGGCGTCGGCCACCCTGCATCCTGCCGAGTCGCCAGGCAGGGGGTCGTGAGTGGCAGTCACCATGACGAGGCGAGCCACCTCGTCGACCTGACGGTCGGGCAGCGCCCCGGCGAGCAACCGCCTCGCCAGCTCCGCCGATGCAGCCTCGTCAGACGGGCTCTCGCCGGTGTGCACAGCGTCGTGGAACCAGAAGGCCACCCGCTCAAGCGGACCCCCTCCGACGAGCGCGAGAGCGCCGAGCCCGGCCTCCAGGTGCCGTGTCGAGTGGTAGTACCGGTGCGGCTCCGACCATCGCCGCAGCAGTTCGGCCACGACACCGGCCGGCAGCAGCGGCTCCGGGTTCACCATGAGACCGCCACCCAGCCGACGCCTCCCCACATCCCGGCCCACAGCAGGCTGGCGAAGGTGCCGACGATGAAGAGCTCGCCGGTGCGCGTCGACCCCGAGGTGGCGAGGTCGGCGTAGCGACCGAGCCCCTTGACCCCGAGCACCATGGCGATGCCGGTGGGAAAGCCCGTGACGATGCAGGCGTACACCGCCACCCGCTCGAGGATTCCGACCCAGCGCCCGCCCGGCAACTCACGCTCGGCCGCCGCGAGACCGAGGTTGGCACGCGCGACGGCGACGTCGGCCGCCTCGTCGCCGGGCGACACCTGCCTGCCTATTCGTCGCAACAGCGCCCGCACGACCGGGTTGCCGAAGGCGGCAGCAAGACCGGCCACGAGCACGACGCCCGCCCTGCCGACGAGGATCCAGTCCATGGCGGCACGCTACACGGCACCCCGGACACCCCACCGCCAGCGCGCCTGGTGAAGCTATTCTCTTCACCCAGTCAAACTTCAGCTATTATCTACATATGTCCGACGTGAAGGAGATCCGCGCGGCGCTGCTCGGGGACGTGGTCTCATCGCGGCTGGGCGACCGGCGCGACCTGCACCGCGCGGTCCTCTCCGCCGTCGACGTGACCAATGCCCGGGTCGCGCCCCTGGACACTCTCCGTCCCACGGTCGGCGACGAGGTCCAGGGAGTCTACGCGGACGTCACCGCCGCGCTGGCTGCTTCGTTCACGCTGCGCCTCCACCTGGCCCCGGAATGGGACGTGCGGTTCGGCGTCGGCGTGGGCGGCGTCGAGGTGATCGACGAGTCCCTGGGTATCCAGGACGGCCCGGCGTGGTGGCGTGCGCGGGAGGCCCTGGACTGGGTCCGGGAACTGTCCGAGCGCCCGGGGCACGAGTCGGCGCGCACCGCGATCCGCGATCCCCGCCCCGGGGCGGCGGCCTTGATGGACGCCACCGTGAGGCTCGTCGATGCGCACCTGGCGGGACTTCGACCTGGGACGCTACGGACCCTGAGGGGCCTGTGGGCCGGCGACGACAACGCGACCGTCGCCGCGTCCGAGGGAATCAGCGAATCGGCCAACTCCCAACGGGTGCGCAACAACCACCTTCGCCCCCTCCTGGACGCGATGGAGACCCTCAGCGGACTGCGGTGAGGCCCCGCGCGGGATCAGTCGTCGTCCGAGGAGTCATCCTCGTTGTCCAGGCCGAGCGCTTCGTTCGCCGCGCGGACCGTCGCCTCGTCCGCGTTCAGCCACTTGCGCCGCCCCCGCTGGACGATGAGCGGATCGACCTCCCCGATCGCCGAGGAGTCCTTCCCGTCGTAGTCGTGGGTGTCGAGGAACAGCCTCATGGCGTTGAGCCGGGCGCGCTTCTTGTCGTTCGACTTGATCCGGTACCACGGGGCGATCGACGAGTCGGTGTGTTTCAGCATTGCCGTCTTGGCCGCCGTGTAGTCGTCCCAGCGCCCGAGCGACTCGAGGTCCATGGGTGACAGCTTCCACTGCCGGACCGGGTCGATCTGCCGGATCGCGAAACGGGTGCGCTGCTCGCGCTGCGTGACGGAGAACCAGAACTTGGTCACCGTGATGCCGGACTCGATGAGCATCTCCTCGAACAGCGGGGCCTGCCGGATGAAGATGCCGTACTCATCATCCGTGCAGAAGCCCATCACTCGCTCGACGCCTGCGCGGTTGTACCAGGACCGGTCGAACATCACCATCTCGCCCGCCGTCGGCAGGTGCTGGATGTAGCGCTGGAAGTACCACTGGCCGCGCTCACGTTCGGTGGGGGCGGCCAGCGCGACCGTGCGGGCGTAGCGCGGGTTGAGGTGCTCGGTGAAGCGCTTGATCGCGCCTCCCTTGCCGGCGGCGTCGCGGCCCTCGAAGATGACGACGTGCTTCGAGCCGTGGTCCTCGGCCGAGTACTGGAACTTGAGCAGTTCGATCTGGAGCCGTCGCTTCTCGACCTCGTACTCCTCGCGACTCATCAGCTCGTCGTAGGGGTACTTGTCGCGCCACGTCTCGACGGCGTTGCCCATCGGGTCGATCAGGTAGGGGTCCTCCCCGTGGACGTTCGCGACGGCGTAGCCCTCGGACCGCAGTGCGTCGATGTACTCGCGGAGGTTCTGCTGGCTCATGTGCGTAGTTCATCACGGAAGGGTGAACGAGAGTTGAACGCCGCGCGGTCCCGCCCCATCGCGGGCCGTCGCCCCTCTCCTCCGTCGTTCCCGCGTCGCGCGCCCGCTCCTCCGTCGTTCCCGCGTCGCCGGCCCTCTCCGTCGTCGTTTCTCCCCACCCGTCACCTCTCCCCGCCGTCGTCCGCGCAATGAGCCTGATCCATGTCCCGACGCGAATGTTGACGCTGCCACCCGGATTTCGGGCGTTGAGGCGCGAGTCTGGCTCAACGCCGCCCGACGAACCGCGTGCCAGGCTCGTGCCGAGGAGTCAGCCGGGGGCGAAATCGGGGCGACGGGGTCTGGCGGGTGTTTGGCTCCATCGGCAAAGATCAGGGGCATGGCTGACATCACCTTCAAGGGAAACCCCATCCACACCGTCGGCGACCTTCCCGCCGTTGGCAGCAAGGCGCCCGACTTCGAACTCACCGGCGCCGACCTGTCGCCCGTGACGCTTGCCGACTACGCCGGCCGCAAGCTCGTGCTCAACATCTTCCACTCGCTCGACACCGGCACCTGCGCGCTCAGCATGCGCGCGTTCAACGAGCGGGCCGCGTCCCTCGACGGCACGACCGTGCTCTGCGTCTCGAAGGACCTTCCGTTCGCCCAGAAGCGGTTCTGCGCCGCGGAGGGCATCGAGAACGTCGAGGTGGCGTCTGACTTCCGCTCGAACTTCGGCGAGACCTACGGCGTCACCTACACCGACGGCCCCATCCGCGGGCTGCTCGCGCGCTCGGTCGTCGTGGTCGACGGTGAGGGCACCGTCGTCTACACCGAGCAGGTCCAGGAGACCAGCCAGGAGCCCGACTACGACGGGGCCATCGCGGCTCTCAGCTGACGCGACGTGTCCGGCCCCGGGGCTCAGTCGCTCCGGGACCGGCGCAGCGGCACCGGCTTGAGCGTGTCCGCGCCGCGCTCCACTCCCGCGGGGCGCGAGGCCCGCACCATCGTCAACGCCCCCGCCCAGATCGCGGCGACGCCCAGGCTGGACAGCGGGTGACCCCAGCCCACCACGGTGCCGTGGTGCCAGACGAGCATCGCTCCGGTGATCATCAACCCGAACGACAACAGCGCCAGGTCGCGGTCCTGCGTGTCCCCCAGCGGCGGGATGAGCCGGTACTCGACGATCCCGATGAGCGGCACGACGGTGGCGATCAGCACTACCCCGACCAGGAGCACCGCGCCCTGGGACAGCAGCACGGGCGCCCCGCCCGGCAGGGTCCGCGCCAGGAGCAGCAGGCCGGCTCCCCCGATCAGCATCGCCGGGACGTGCCACAGGTACACCGTCATCATCAGCGCGCTCAGCCTGCCGAGCCGCTCCTCGACGCGTGGCGTCAGCGTCCGGAACGCACCGGAGCGCTCGACCAGCCCCATGGCCGCCACCTGCGCGACGCCGAGCAGGGCCATCGCGAGCGTCGGGGGCAGATGGTTGGCCCGCGAGGCGTCGGCGAAACCGACGGCCGACGCCGGGTAGCCGAACCAGGCGATGAGCGCACCGATGCCGCCCGCCGCCCCGATCAGCGCGGCCCACGCTCGCCACCGGGGCCCGGCACGGAACCAACCGCGCTGGTAGCCGATGCCCATCTGGTGGGCCACCGGCCACACGAGAAACATGTTGATCTGGGCCAGATCATGGCGCCCCGCGCCAAGGTACTGCCGGTCGATGAGTGCGATCGCCGCCAGCAGGACGGCCACCACGGCGAACCCGAATCTGTCGTGCAGCCGGACCATGAGCGGCGCGAACGCCACGATGACCAGGTAGACGGAGATGAACCACAGCAGGAACATGAGGTTGCGGCTGAGCTCGGCGGCCATCTCCCCGTAGCCGACGGCTGCCGCGAGCGACGCGATCACCGCGAAGAAGGTGACGAACAGGGTGAGCCCGCCCGTGAGCCGCCGCCCCCGATTGGCCAGGTAGTGCGGGAACCCGGTCCCACGGGCACGCATCTTGTCGACGATCAGCGCGTTGGCAAAGCCGCCGCACGCGAAGAACGCCGGCATGGACATCAGCAACCACGACAGGCCCCAGACCCACGTGGGAGGGGCCCACATGGCCGCCTCCACCGAACCGTCGGGGGCGAGGGAGACCTGGTAGATGAGCCCATGGAAGACAACGACGACGGCCACCGACAACGCCCTGACGACATCGACGGTGTGGTTACGACCCTCCCCAACGCTCACGCGAGGAGATTGTGCCACCGCCCCCGGGCGTCAGCCCAATACCGGGCGGACGTGCAGTCCGACGTCGGGATCCACCAGCGCCTCCTGGGCGGCGGGGATTCCATCGGCCAACAGCTCCGCGTCGACGGGGACGGAGCGCTTCACCAGCGCGAGCGCGATGGGTCCGAGCTCGTGATGCCTGGCCGAGGACCCGACGAACCCGACGGTGCGCCCGTCCTTCTCGAGGGGCGCGCCGGCCTCCGGCAGCGTCGACTGCGAGCCGTCGAGGTGGAGCAGGACCAGACGCCTCGGCGGGCGGCCCAGTGTGTGGACGCGCGCCACGGTCTCCTGGCCGCGGTAGCACCCCTTGTCGAGGTGGGTGCCGACGAGGCCGATCTCGTTGGGGATGGTCCTGTGGTCCGTATCGATGAAGATCCGCGGCAACCCGGCGGCGATGCGCATGGCCTCGAACGCCCACGTGCCGACCGTGCCGGCGAGTTCGGCGCCCTCGGGGACGAAGACCTCCACGCCGCCGAGCTCAGAGTCCCTGACGCGCCACGACGGATCCAGCGGGACGCGGTGACCGGCCCAGTGCAGCGCAAGGTCCTCGCGCCTGGTGATCTCGACGCGCGTCGCGAAGCGCATCTTCTCCAGGAACGCGATGAGGTCCGCGGCACGTCCCGGCTCCGTCCACGCCAGGAAACTGGCTCCGTCGTCGACGCCGTGCAGCACGTGCTCGATGTGCCCGGTGGGCGACAGGATGAGCGCGGTGGTCGCCTCACCCGCGGGCAGGGCCTCGAGATGCTGGGTGGTCAAGGCGTGCAGCCAGGTCAGCCGCTCGGGGCCGCTGATCTCGACGACCTCACGGTTGCCGAGCGCGACGACGCCCTGACCGTCGGCCAGGGAGCGCGCCTCAGCGACGGGGTTGCCGAAATGCCAGGTGAGGCCGGCGTCCGGACCTGCTTCGACGGGGACCGGCACGTCAGACCCGCTTCAGGCGGGCCCACATGTGCGGGCGCAGTTCGTGTTCGGTGGTCGCCCTGTCGAGCGCGTACATCAGGTCGCCGTCCACCTTGCCGTAGAGCCGCTGACCGGCCGAATGGCCGACCTCCGCGGACTCGGTCCGTACGACGGCGTCGCTGAGCAGGTCGATGCGGGTCACCTGGATCTGCCCGACGAGTACCTCGGTCCATCCCTCCGCGCTGGTGAGCACGACCTCGAGGGAGGCGTCGGCCTTCGGCCGCCAGAACCCGGTCTCCATGCCGAGCGGAACCTGCCCGGCCGCCTCGTCGGAGATGAGGAAGGTCTGCGACGCGTAGTACAGGTAGTCACCGCCGTTGTGGTTGAACTCGATGCGCTGTTCGAACTCGAAGTCGTTGCCGAGATGGTCGGCGCCGTTGCCGGTCCCCTCCCAGCGGCCCACCAGCCAGCCGAGGGCGGTGAGTGCCGGGTTGAGGCCCTCGGGCACTTCGATGTCAATGTTCACGCGATTCTCCTCCAAGCCTGCGCCACAGCCCGGTCAGTGACATTCCGAGGGCGACCAGCGCCCCGACGCCGGATGCGACGGCGGCGACGATCAGAACCCACACCAGGACCGCGGCCATGCGGGCCAGTATACGAACCGGCCACAATGGGCCCATGCGTGTCGTGGTGACGAGGGTCATGGAGGCGTCGGTCGAGGTGGACGGCCAGGTGGTCGGCGAGCTGGATGCCCCGGGCCTGCTGGTCCTGGCGGGTGTGGGGCACGACGACACCACCGACGACGCGGCGGCACTCGCTCGCAAGATCTGGGGGCTGAGGATCCTCGACGACGAGTCCTCGGCCTCGGACGTCGGTGCCCCCGTGCTGGTGATCAGCCAGTTCACGCTGCTGGCGTCGACTCGCAAGGGGCGCAGGCCGTCGTGGAGCCGAGCCGCGCCGGGCGCGGTGGGGGAGCCGCTGGTCGAGGAGCTGTGCCGGTGCCTCGAGGACCTGGGCGCGCATGTGGAGCGGGGCAGGTTCGGCGCCCAGATGCGGGTGGCGTCCGTCAACGACGGACCGGTGACGATCCTCATCGACACCAAGGACTGGGACTGAGTCAGGCGGGGCCCAGGAAGTCGAGCGAACTGATGCTCACGGCGTCGGCCGACAAGGAACTGTCACCCGGGATGGTCGTCGACAGGATGGTGAAGGTGACGGAGTCGGTGACGGTCTCGGGAAACCGCACCTCCTGCGAGGAACGGTCGTTGGCCGCGAGCCCCTGCTCGAAGAAGGACCCGTCGTCGAACGTCCACCGGATGCCGGTGATGCGCCGCTCGGTCAGATAGCGGCCCGTCCAGACGGTGTTGCCATTGACCAGCCGCAGCCCGGCGAGCGTGCGTGGCGCGGGGAACGAGAATGTCGCGGTCTCCCCGACGCCGACGCCGCCGCACCGCCAGATGGTCGACTCGTCGCCATCGATGAGCGCCTGGGCACCGGCCGAGCGCCCGCCGTCCAGGCATGTTCCCTCGGCCGCGACCGGACGCACGCTCACCACGGCCCCCTCGTAGGGGGCGAACGCCTCGGGGCTGGGGCTCACCGTCGGGGTCGCCGTGGCGGTCGGCGACGGCGCGACGGTCGGGGCCGCCGCGGGCGGGCCCGACAACCAGAGCCGCCCGAGAGTGAACGATACGCCGAGCGCCACCAGCGCGATGACGACGACGATTCTGGGCGCCAGCCCGTCGTGCATCTTGTTCAGCGATACGGTCTTGACTCCCGCGCTGCCCGGCCTGGGGGTGCTGCCGTCGGTCACATCGTCGGACTCCGCGGCCGGACGGAAGTACTCGTCCGGGAGGCGCTGGTCCATGCCGCAATGCTACAAGTTGCCGCGAATGTCGCCGGACGGGCCCACGGCGATACCATAGGCAAGGCCTACCGGGCATGAAGGAAGGGAGGGGCCGGCTGCGTGAGCAACATCCTGTTCGTCTCCGACACTGATGCCCCCGCGGAACTGGGGCTACTCAGCCACCAGGTGTCGCGCACGTCCTCGGCCGCGCAGGCACTGGTCGAGGCCGAGGTGGTCGACGTCATCATGGTCGACGGGCGCACCGACCTCGCGGGTGCCCGCTCGGCGTGCCAGACCCTCGCCAAGAACGGCGGTACCCCGGTGCTGCTCGTCGTGGCGCCGACCGGGCTCGCGGTCCTCGCCCCCGACTGGGGCTTCTCGGACTTCGTGGCGGCCGGTTGCGAAGCGGCCGAGCTCGACGCCCGCCTGCGGATCCTCGCCAAGGCGAGCGCGGACCCCGACGTGCTGGTGGCGGGGCCCATCCGCGTGGACGGCGCGGCCTACTCCGCCAGCCTGGACGGCATCCCGCTGGACCTCACCTACACCGAGTTCGAGCTGCTGCGCTACCTCATGCAGCACCCCGGGCGCGTTCTCTCGCGCGAGACCCTCGTCTCGCAGGTCTGGGGCTACGACTACTACGGCGGCACCCGCACCGTCGACGTCCACATCCGGCGGCTGCGGGCGAAGCTCGGTCAGTTCGACTACTACATCGGCACCGTGCGCAACGTGGGCTATCGCTTCGCCAGTGCCCGGGAGGCGCACCGTGCTGGTTAGCCTGACGTCCCTCACCCCGACGATGCAGGAAGCATTGCGCACGCTGGTCGACGAGATCACCCGGCACGACGGAGTCTCGCCCATCAACGAGTCCGGTCTGCTCGGCATCGAGGGGCGCCGCGAGGCGGACTTCTTCTTCATGGGCCGCCGCTCGGACCCGTACGGCTTCGTCGTGTGCGACGAACGCGACCGCACGCTCATGCTCGGTGTCCACCCCGACCACCGCGGCGAAGGGGTGGGCGCCGAACTGCTCCGCGAGGCGATCCGGGCGCATCCCGAGTCCGCCGTCTGGGCGTTCGGCACGCTGCCCGGCGGCGCCGCCCTCGCCGAAGAGGTCGGACTCGTCCCGTTCAGGTCGCTGCTGAGGATGGAGAAGCGGCTCGACTCCGGCGTACCCGACCCCTGGGCCGAGAGGCCGGCCGGCGCCGACGACGTGCAGATCGTCACCTACACGCCGGACCTCGCCGAGGCGATCGTCCGCGTCAACGCCGAGGCATTCGCGCATCACCCCGAGCAGGGCAAGCTGTCGCTGGACGAGTTCCACGATCTGACGAGCCGGCCCTGGTTCGACCCCGAGGGACTGTTCGTCGCCGTGCGGGACGGACAGGTCCTGGGCTTCCACTGGACCAAGCGCCACGGCGACGGGCTCGGCGAGGTCTACGTCATCGCCGTGGCCAGGGCCGAGGAGGGCAAGGGGCTCGGGCGCTGGCTGCTCGCACGCGGGCTCAGCCACCTGGCCGCCCGGGGCGACGACCGGGTCCAGTTGTACGTCGAGGGCGATCAGCGCCGCGTCGTGGACATGTACGTCAAGGCCGGCTTCGAGATCGTCCAGACAGACACCAGCTACCGCGTCGAGAGGTGACACACCAAGTGAGCGAGACCCCACTCCCCGCGGACCGCTACCTCGACCGGGAGATCTCCTGGCTCGAGTTCAACGAGCGGGTCCTCGATCTGGCGCGGGACCGGAAGCGGATCCCCCTCATTGAGCGCGCCAAGTTCGCCGCCATCTTCTCGTCAAACCTCGACGAGTTCTTCATGGTCCGCATCGCGGGCCTCAAGCGGCGCATCGCCGCCGGGGTGGCCGTGCCCTCGCTGGTGGGGAAGATGCCCGGTGAGCTGCACGCCGATCTACTCAAGCGCATCTCGGGGCTGGTGTCGGAGCAGTCGCGCGTGTTCCAGGAGGAGATCCGCCCGGAACTCGCGGCGGAGGGGATCGAGATCCTGCGCTGGGACCAACTCACCGCGACGGAGAAAGACCGCATGCGTGCGCTGTTCGCCGAGCGGATCTTCCCGGTCCTCACTCCGCTGGCGGTGGATCCGTCGCACCCGTTCCCCTACATCTCGGGCCTGTCCATCAGCCTGG
>JAUHXZ010000061.1 GCA_030426725.1 Actinomycetes bacterium | reverse complement strand
TCGCCCGGACGCGTGAGGAGGTGCTGGTCGGCCGCGGCGAGGTAGAGGGGCACTCCCCATCGCGCGGTGAGCAGGTGCGCGTCGCCGACGTGGTCGACGTGGCCGTGTGTCGCGATCAGGGCGACAGGGTCCAGGCCCAGTTCACTCACGGCGGCGCTCACGGGGGCGTCGGCGGTGAGCCCGGGATCGATGATGATGCAATCGGTGGTGTCCTCGTCCGCCGCGACGATGTAGCAGTTCGCCTGCCAGGGGGACACCTGAATGGGCTTGATGAGCACTAGCCCACCCTATCCAGCTAGATTGTGTTCATGAGCGAACCGCAAGCGCCCGCCGACTTCGGTCGTGTCGATCCCGACGGCACGGTCTACGTCAAGGTTGGTGACACCGAACGAAGTGTCGGGCAGATCCCCGATTCCACCCCAGAAGAGGCGATGGCCTTCTACGTGCGACGGTACGAGAACCTCGCCGCGGAGGTGAGCCTCCTCGAATCCCGGGTCGCCGCGCAGGCGATGTCCCCGGAAGAGGCCCGCACCGCGATCAAGACGGCCACCACCAATGTGAACGAGGCCAATGCAGTCGGCGATCTCCCGGCCCTGATCGCGCGGCTGGAGAAGCTGTCGGAGGCCCTGCCTGCGCAGATCGAGGCCCGCAAGGCCCAGCGCGCCGAGCAGAACGCGGCGACGATCGCGGCGAAGGAGGCGATGGTCACGGAGGCCGAGACGCTCGCCGCCGGTGAGGACTGGCGGGGCGGCGTCGACCGGTTCCGGACCCTCCTCGACGAGTGGAAGGCCCTCCCCCGTGTCGACCGCGCCACGGACAACGACCTGTGGCACCGGTTCTCGTCGGCCCGCACGCAGTACACGCGCCGCCGCAAGGCGCACTTCGCGGAGCTGAACCAGCGCCGTGACTCGGCGAAGGCCACCAAGGAGGCCATCATCGCCGAGGCCGAACCGCTGGCGGAGTCCACGGACTGGGGCCCCACGTCGGCCGCCTTCCGTGACCTCATGCAGCGCTGGAAGGCCGCGGGCAGCGCCCGCCGGGGCGACGACGACGCCCTGTGGGCGAAGTTCCGCGCCATCCAGGACCAGTTCTTCTCCGCCAGGTCCGCCGCGCAGAACGCGGTCGATGGAGAGCAGGGCGAGAACCTGGCTGCCAAGCAGGCGCTGCTGGACGAGGTCGAGCGCGCCCTCGACGGGGTGACGGACGTCGCGGAGGCCAAGGCCACTCACCGCGAGTTCCTGGCCAAGTTCAGCGAGATCGGCTACGTCCCCCGCAACTCGATGCGCGACCTGGACGCACGCGTCCGGGCCCTGGGCGACAAGGTCTCCGCGCTGGAGGCCGAGGAGTGGCGCCGCACCGATCCCGAGGCACGCCAGCGCGCCGAGGCCACCGTCGCGATGTTCGAGGAGCAGATCGCCAAACTGCAGGCCGAGCTCGACGCCGCCGAGGCCAAGGGCAACGCCCGCAAGGCCAAGGACGCGAAGCTGTCCATCCAGACCTACGAGAGCTGGCTCTCGCAGGCCAAGGAGACGCTGTCGGAGTTCAAGCGCTGACCTTCGGAAGCTGACCCAAGACCATGGTGGGCCGGTCACGGGTGGAGAAGCCCGTGAACGGCCCACTGCCGTCTTCGGGTCAGCGGACGGCGCGGTCGTGCGCGAGGTCGATGAGGTGTGTGAGGACGCCGCCGGTGCGCAGCCCGCTGTGCTCGTTGCCGCTGGTGACCCAGGTGGCGACGCCCGGCATCAGCCGGGCCGTGGGCATGGAGTACTCGACCGGGACGAAGAGGTCGTTGTAGTACACGGCGGCCGCGCCCCTTGCCCCTGAGTTCGCGAGCACATCGGCGTCGTACAGCCTGGGCCAGGGGGTCTCCGCGAGACGGTCGGCGACCTCCCGCCACGGGCGGAGCCCGGGGACGGTCGTCGCCCAGTCGCGGCGGACGTGCTCGCCGGTGAGGAGGGTCGGGTCGGCGCGGAAGTCGTCGGGTTCGACCCGGTCGGCGGACCAGCGGGTGGCGGCTCCGTCCGCGTAACTCGATTCGTGCAGCACGTAGTAGAGCGGGTTGCGGGCGCTGAACGGCAGGGCGGCCCCGAGGTCGTGACGGAAGGCGTTGGTGCGGGGATCCTGCTCGAGCAGTGACCACAGGGTCTGCCAGCCGTGGTCGGTGCCAAGGTGCATGCCCAGCGACCGGACCCGCGACACCGACACCGCTTCTCCCCCGGGCAGCACCAGGCTGCCCTCGGCCGCGTGATCGACGAGGCGGCGCATCGCGTCGCGCTGGGCCGGGAACCGGCGGTAGTAGCCCTCGGAGGCGGTCCGCAGCTTGTCGTAGGTTGTCGCGTACACGTCGTCGGGGGCGGCGCCAACGGCGCTCAGGCCCCCGGTGAAGTAGACCCGGTCCAGCGAGGCGGCGTCGGTGCTGAGGTAGGCCAGGGTCGTGAACCCGCCGAAGGACTGCCCGAGAACGCTCCATGTGCCCGCCCCGAGGTGCTGCCGGACGGCCTCGGCGTCGCGGACGATCGAGTCGGCCCGCAGGTGGGTGAGCCGCTCGGCCACGGCGTCGGTCCCGTCGGCCAGTAACTCGTCGGTGACGGGAGTGGACCGGCCGGTGCCGCGCTGGTCTAGAAACACGACGCGATAGTGCTTGAGGGCGTCGTCGAGCCACGATGGCGCCGCGGGCGCGTGCATGGCCCGCGGCGCCTCCATCCCGGGCCCGCCCTGCAGGAACAACAGGAACGGCAGGTCCTCGCCGCCCTCCCCGGACACGACCGACGCGTGGACGTCGATCGTCCGCCCGTCTTCGGGGGCGCCCCACACGAGGGGGACGGTCAACGTGTGGTCGGCGATGGTGAGGTCCTGCATGCGGCGCGTCGTGGTGGGCATGGAGCGAGCCTAGCCAGGTCCGCCTCCGGATTGTCCCCGGGGCGGACCCGGCCGGCGGTGGACCACCTCGGGGATCCGGCCTATCATCCCGGCATGGCACGAGGCACGGGAACCGGCGGCGGCCCGCGGCCCGCCTCGGCCCTCACGCTGGCCGGCCTGGTCGAGGACGGGTGCGGGCTGCCTTTCGCCGCCGCGACCGCCGACCTCCGCAGGGCGGTGGCCGAGCACCGGGCGGCGGTCGTCGAAGCGCCACCGGGCACCGGCAAGACCACGCTCGCCCCGCCGATCGTCTCCGGAGCCGTCGACGGGCGCGTGGTCGTCACGCAGCCCCGCCGGGTGGCGGCCCGTGCCGCGGCCCGCCGCATCGCGGCCCTCACGGGCACCCGGCTCGGGGAGCTCGCGGGCTTCACCGTCCGCGGTGAGCGGGTCCTGGAGCCGAGTGCGCGCATCGAGATGGTCACCCCTGGCGTCCTGCTGCGGCGGCTGCTGCGCGATCCTGGTCTCGACGGCGTGGGTGCCGTCATCCTCGACGAGGTGCACGAGCGTGGGCTGGACACCGACCTGCTCATCGGTCTCCTCGGGGAGGTGCGGGAACTCCGCGACGACCTCGCGGTCGTGGCGATGTCGGCCACCGCCGACGCCGCCGGCCTCGCCGCGCTGCTGGGCGATCCGGCGCCGGCCGTCGGCGTCCCCGGCGTGCTCCACCAGTTGACCGAGCGCTACGAGCCGGGCCCGCTGCCCTTCGACGGCGCCGGGGTGGCACGCGGCTTCCTCACCCA
Source organism: Actinomycetes bacterium (assembly GCA_030426725.1). Classification (GTDB taxonomy): domain Bacteria; phylum Actinomycetota; class Actinomycetes; order Propionibacteriales; family Propionibacteriaceae; genus Arachnia. The sequence goes on along the minus strand of JAUHXZ010000061.1, from coordinate 10,841 downwards.
CGTGGCCGACATCGCCGTGCGGGCGTTCGCCGACCGGCCGGACGATGGGGATCTCCTCGTGTTCCTGCCCGGCGCCCGCGAAGTATCGGCGGTGGCGGAGACGCTGCGGTCGCGGCTCCCGGCGGAGGTCCTCGAGTTGCACGGCCGCATCGGCCCCCGCGAGCAGGACCGGGCGATGGCCGGACGCGGCCGGGGGGACCGTCCGAGGGTGGTGGTCTCCACCAACCTCGCCGAATCCAGCGTCACTGTCGCCGGGGTGCGGGCCGTCGTGGATGCCGGCCTGTCCCGCGAACCCCGGCGCGACAGCGCGCGGGGCATGTCGGGTCTCGTCACCGTGCGGTGTGCCCGCTCCTCGGCCGATCAGCGGGCCGGCCGCGCCGCGCGCCAGGGGCCCGGGACCGTGTGGCGCTGCTACGACGAGCCGACCTACCGGGGGTTGCGGGCGCAGGTCACCCCCGAGTCCCAGACAGCGGACCTCACCGGGGCGCTGCTGACGCTCGCCGCGTGGGGGGCGCCCCGCGGTGAGGGGTTGCGGCTGCCGTCGGCGCTCCCCGACGGCAGCGTCGCCGACGACGAGAACGTGCTGCGCTGGCTCGGCGCCGTTGACGCGGAGGGCCGCGTCACCGGCCCCGGCCGTCGGCTTGCCCTCATCCCGGCCTCACCGCGCTGGGCCCGCGCGCTGGTGGACAGTGCTCCGCGGGTGGGCTCCCGGGCCGCGGCCGAGGCCGTCGCCGCCGTCGAACTGGGCATCGCCGGGGACCTGGGCCGCGAGATCGCCGCGCTCCGCCGGGGCGGCTCCCCCGACGCGCGACGGTGGCGGTCGGAGGCGCACCGCCTCGAGCGGCTCATCCCGGCCGCCGAAGGGAAAGGCGAGCGCATCGGGGCCGTCCTGCTGCTGGCGTTCCCCGAGCGGGTGGCCCGCCTCACAGGGGACACCTACCTCCTGGCTTCAGGAACGAGAGCCGCGGCGCCGCCGGACCTGGCCGGGCACGACTGGCTCGCCGTCGCCGAGGTGACCCGCGCCGGTGGCTCGACCGCCGCGGGCACCGGCGCGGTGATCCGGTCTGGCGCCCCGGTCGACGAGGCCACGGCCAGGATCGCGGGCCACCTGCTCACCGATGAGGTGCGCGGTTCGCTCGTCGACGGCCGGCTCCGTGCCCGCCGCGTCACCGCCCTGGGTGCCATCGAGCTCACGTCGACGCCCGTGCCGGCCCGGGAGCTGGGCGTCGATGCCGTGCGCGACGTCGTGGAGGCCGGCGGTTTCGGCGTCATCGGCTGGTCCCCGGCGGCGGACGTGCTGCGCCGCCGCATGGCGCTGCTGCACCGCGTCGTCGGCGGCCGCTGGCCGGACGTCGGGGACGAGGCGCTGCTGTCCCGGCTCGACGAGTGGCTGGCACCCGAGCTCAGTGCCGCCGCCGACACCGGCCGGCTGTCCGGCATCGACCTCGCCTCACCGCTGCGGAGGCTCCTCCCCTGGCCCGAGGCGGGCCGCCTCGACGAGCTCGCCCCGGAGCGACTCCAGGTGCCGAGCGGCTCCCGGATCCGGCTCGACTATCCGCCGCACGACGAGAACGGCCCGGTGGTCGTCGCGGTGAAGCTGCAGGAGTGCTTCGGGCTCGCCGACTCGCCGCGGCTGGCCGACGGCGCGGTCGATGTGGTGTTCCATCTCCTGTCCCCGGCCGGCCGGCCGCTGGCCGTCACGGGAGACCTGGCGTCGTTCTGGGCGGGACCCTACGGGCAGGTGCGCTCCGAGATGCGGGGCCGCTACCCGAAGCATCCGTGGCCCGAGGATCCCTGGACGGCCCCCGCCACCGCCAGGACGAAGCGTCGGTCCTGAGGTCAGCCGGTGACCCGGTAGACGTCGTAGACGCCCGGCACCCGCCGCACCTGGTTCATCACGTGCTGCAGGTGGGTCGGGTCGGCCGCCTCGAAGGTCATCCGACCACTGAACTGGCGCTGCTTGTTGGTCTGGATGTTCACCGACAGGATGTCGACGTGCTGCTCCGACATCGCCGCGGAGACATCCGAGAGCAGCCGCACCCGGTCGATGCCCTCGACCTGGATGGTGACGAGGAACGTGGCACCCGGTTCTCGGGCCGACCACTGCACGTCAACGATCCGCTCGGGCTCCTTCTTCACCAGGGCGGGCACGTTTGTGCAGTCCGCCCGGTGGACCGATACGCCGTCGCTGCGGGTGACGAAGCCGATGATCTCGTCGCCAGGGAGCGGGTAGCAGCACTTGGCGAACTTGGCGACGACCGAGTCGTCGCCGTCGACCAGCACGTGTGCGCCGTCCCGGGTGGGGCTCCGGCGCTGCTTGACGACGGTGTCCTCGGTGACCGTGTCGACGGTCTCCTCCTCGCCGCCGTGCAGCTGGATGAGCTTCTCGACGACCCCCTGCGCGCCCAGGTGCCCTTCGCCGACGGCGTTGTAGAGGCTGGGGACGTCCTTGAAGCCGAGCTCGTTGGCGGCCGCCGTGAGGTTCTCGAGCGTCAAGAGGCGCTGCATGGGCAGCCCGGTGCGACGCAGGTCCTTCGCCAGGGCCTCCTTGCCCTGCTCTATGGCCTCGTCGCGCCGCTCACGGCTGAAGTACTGCCGGATCTTCTGCCTGGCGCGGCTGGTGACGATGAAGCCCAGCCAGTCGCGGCTGGGCCCCGCGCCCTCGGCCTTGGAGGTGAGCACCTCGACCTTGTCGCCCTGCGCGAGCCGGGTGCTGAGGCTGACGAGCCGGCCGTTGACGCGCGCGCCGATGCACCGGTAGCCCACCTCCGTGTGGACCGCGAAGGCGAAGTCCACCGGCGTGGCGCCCGTCGGCAGCGCCATCACCTCCCCCTTGGGGGTGAACACGTAGATCTCGTCCGAGTTGATCTCGAACATGACGGAGTCGAGGAACTCGCTGGGGTCCTCGGTCTCCTTCGACATGACGCCCAGCTGGTGCATGGCCCGCAGGCCGGCCGCCTCCGGCGTGACCCCCTGCTTGAGGTCCTCCTTGTACTTCCAGTGCGCCGCGACACCGTACTCGGCGCGACGGTGCATCTCGTGGGTGCGGATCTGCAGCTCGACGGGCTCGTTGTTGACGCCCAGCACCGTCGTGTGGAGCGACTGGTACATGTTGAACTTCGGCCCGGCGATGTAGTCCTTGAACCGGCCGGGGATGGGCTTCCATGCGGCGTGTGCGACGCCGAGGACCGCGTAGCAGGTGGCCGTGTCGTCGACGAGCACGCGCAGCCCGATGAGGTCGTAGATGTCCTTGAAGTCGCGGCCGCGCACCATCATCTTCTGGTAGATGGAGTAGTAGTGCTTGGGCCGGCCGTAGACGGTGGCCGAGATCTTCGCTTCGCTGAGCAACTGCTGGAACTGCGAGATGAGATCGCGGAGCGCCCGCTCACGCTGAGGTGCCTGCTGGGCGACCATGTCCACGATCTCGGCGTAGACCTTCGGCTCGATCACCGAGAACGACAGGTCCTCCAACTCCCACTTGATCGTGTTCATGCCGAGGCGGTGCGCCAGCGGCGCGAAGATGTTGAGCGTCTCGGTCGCGATCCGCACCTGCTTGTCCGGACGAAGGAAGCCGATGGTGCGCATGTTGTGCAGCCGGTCCGCCAGCTTGATGACGAGGACGCGGACCTCTTCGGAGGTCGCGATGATCATCTTGCGGATGGTCTCCGCCTTGGCGGTCTCGCCGTAGGACAGCTTGTCCAGCTTCGTCACGCCGTCGACCATGTGCGCGACTTCTTCGGAGAAGTCCTCCCGCAACTGGTCCAGGGTGTAGGGGGTGTCCTCCACGGTGTCGTGGAGCAACGCAGCCACGATCACCGGCTCGGTCATGCCGAGCTCGGCCAGGATGGTCGCCACCGCGAGCGGGTGGGTGATGTAGGGGTCCCCGGATTTGCGCTTCTGGCCCTCGTGGTAGTGCTCCGCCACCCGGTAGGCGCGCTCGATGAGGTCGAGGTCCGCCTTGGGGTGGTTGGACCGCACGATCCGGAACAACGGGTCCAACACGGCAGACTTCGACCGGACGGCGCCCAGCCTGGCAAGGCGGTGCCGCATCCGCAGCCGCGGCTGCTCCGGGCCGGTGACAAGGCGCGACACTCCGCTGAGTTCCTCAGTCATCGGGGTGCCTCCCTTCGCCTTGTCGTCCGTCAATCCTAGCTGTCGGGGTCAAAGACGGACAGGATGTGTCTCGCGTCCTTCGCGGGTGGTTGGGCGCGGCGCAGCACGATGAGCTCGTCGCCGATCTCGATCTTGGACGCCGTCTGGTCGAAGAATCGGCGCAGCGTGCCGTTGCGGATGAGGCCGATGACGCGTTCGCCCTGGATCGCCGACGGCGGCTGCCCGGCCTCGCCCGGCTCGGCGAGGCGCTGGTGCACCTCCATGCCCTCGGCGCCGGTGAGGATGTCCTGCATGATGGAGCCGAGTTCGGGGCCGACGGCCGACAGGCCGAGTAGCCGTCCCACCGTCTCGGAGCTGGTGATCACCGACGACGCCCCCGACTGCCGCACAAGTGGCACGTTCTCGTGCTCCCGCACCGACACGGTCACACCCGCGGTGGGGTTGAGCTGGCGGACGGTGAGGGTGGTGAGGATCGCGGAGTCGTCGCGATCGAGGCAGATGATGACCTGCTTCGCCTTGCTGATCTCGGCGCGTCTGAGCAGCTCGCGGCGGGTGGCGTCGCCCTGGAAGGCGGCCAGCCCGTCGAAGTTGGCGTCGGCGACGGAGCTAGCGTGGTGGTCGATGACGACGATCTTGTCCGGCGGCTCCCCGTGCCGGCGCAACGTGTTGACCGCGCTGCGCCCCTTGGTTCCGTAGCCGATGACGACGACGTGGTTTCGCATCCTCTTCCTCCAGACGGTGTCCGCGATGCTGCGGCTGCCCTCCTTGGTGAGCACCTCGATGGTGGTGCCGACCAGCAGCACCAGGAAGGCGATGCGCAGCGGGGTGACGACCAGGATGTTGATGAGCCTCGCGTGGGCCTCGACCGGGGTGATGTCGCCGTAGCCGGTGGTGGTGACCGTCACCGTCGAGTAGTAGAGGGCGTCCAACAGGGACACCCCGTCGCCGGCGGTGTTGTCGACGTAGCTGTCGCGGTCCAGCCAGACGATGAGCGTGCTGATGAACAGCAGCGCCAGCCCGATGAGCGCGCGCCGCCCGAGCTCGCGGAACGGTGACTCCGCGATCTTGGGCAGGCTGACGAGCGAGACCGCTCCCCCGCGCCCGCCGGGCTGAAGTTTGGCCATGGGCTCAGACTGTCAGGACTGAGGTGAGGCTGTCGATGCCCGCCTCGGCGAGTCGCTCCCGCCCACCGAGGAAGGTCAGCTCCATGAGGACGCTGACGTGCACCAGTTCGGCGCCCATCTGCCGCAGCAGGGCCGCGGTGGCGCCGATCGTGCCGCCGGTGGCGAGCACGTCGTCGACGACCAGCACCCTGGCCCCCTGACGCAGCGCGTTACGGTGCATGGTGAGCGTCTCGAAGCCGTACTCGAGTTCGAACGACTCGCTGATCGTCTCACCGGGCAGCTTGCCGGGCTTCCGGACGGGCACGAAGCCCGCGCCGAGCGCCAGGGCGACGGGAGCTGCGAAGATGAATCCCCGCGCCTCCATGCCCACGACCATGTCGATGTCCCGGGGAGCGGAGGTCACCAGTTCGGTGATCGCCGCCTGGAATCCCGCGGGCGAACCGAGCAGCGGCGTGATGTCCTTGAAGACCACCCCTTCCCGGGGGAAGTCCGGCACGTCGGCCACCAACGCGGAGATGAGCTCCTTGCGGCGGCGCTGATCGTCGTCCATCATCGCTTGCCCTTCCGTTCGGCCCGGGACCCGCCGGTTCGCCGTTCCCGCCGCACGCTCTGCACGCCCACGCCCGAGAGCGACTCCTCCGAGACGGTGAAGTCGGCGGCCGCGTCGAGGGTCTCGCCCTTCGAGGCGCGCCGCTCGGCCCGGCTCTTGCGTCGCTCGATGCGCTCGCGATGCTCGACCATGCCCGGCTCCCGCTCACGCAGCCACGCCAGCAGCGGGGCGGCGATGAACAGCGAGGAGTACGCGCCGGCGATCATGCCGACGAGCAGCGCAAGGCCGAGGTCGGCCAGCGGGCCGCTCTGCAGCGTGGCACCCGCGACGAACAGCGCGAGCACCGGCAGCACACCGATGACGGTCGTGTTGAGCGACCTGACGAGCACCTGGTTGACGGCCCGGTTGGCCTGCTCGGAATAGGTGTGGTTCGACTGCTCGAGGCCCTTGACGTTCTCCCGGATCTTGTCGAAGACCACGACCGTGTCGTACAGCGAGTAGCCGAGAATCGTCAGCACGCCGATGACGGTCGCCGGGGTGACCGTGAAGCCGACGAGTGCGTAGACGCCGACGGTGACTGCCAGGTCGTGGAACACGGCGACGATCGCCGCCACGGACATCTTCCAGTCACGGAAGTAGACCGCGATGAGCGCCATGACCAGCACGATGAACACCACGAGCGCGATGACGCCCTGCCGGGTGATCTGCTGGCCCCACGACGGGCTGATGGCGTTGTAGGTGACCTCGTCGACCGCGACCCCCGCGACGTCCGCGATGTCCGCACGGACCTCGTTGGTCTCGGCCGGGGTGAGGGACCGGGTCTGGACGCGGATGGCGTCGTCACCCAGGGCGAACACCTGCGCGTCGAGCTCCTCGACCTCGAAGTCCGCCACCTCGACACGCACCTCGTCAACGGTGCCCTCGGTGACCTGCATCGGCGCCTGGAAGTCGGTGCCGCCGCTGAACTCGATGCCCAGCGTCAGCCCGCGCAGTGGGAGCAGAACCAGGGTGATGCCGATGATGACGGCGGAGAAGATGAACCACTTCTTGCGGTTCGCCATGAAGTCATAGCTGACCTGGCCGGTGTAGAGGCGCTCGGCGATGCCGGGCTTCTTGGTTGACATCAGGCCTCCTGCGGTGCGGTCGCGGTGGTGGGACGGTTCCGGCGGGTGCGGCGCCCGAGCAGGGACTCACGGGTAACGCCCATGTGCCTGGCGTCAAGACCGGAAAGCCGGTGACCCTCACCGAAGAACTTCGTGCGGCCGAGCAGTTCGACGAACGGCTTGGTGAAGAAGAACACCACGGCCAGGTCGATGAGCGTGGTCAGGCCCAGAGTGAATGCGAAGCCCTTGACCGCGCCGACGGCGAGCGTGAACAGCACGACGGCCGACAGCAACTGCACGGCGTCGGAGATGAGGATCGTGCCGCGGGCCTTCGTCCAGCCCGCCGCGAGGGCGGACTTGAGACTGCGTCCCTCACGGATCTCGTCGCGGATCCGCTCGAAGTAGATGACGAACGAGTCCGCCGTCATGGCGATACCGACGATGGCGCCGGCGATGCCGGGCAGGTTGAGCGCGAAGCCCACCACTTCACCGAGCAGCACCATCGACGCGTAAGTGGTACCCGCGGCGATGATGAGCGACAGCATCACGACGATGCCCATCGCCCGGTAATAGAGGAACGAGTACAGCATGACCACGGCGATGCCGACGAGGCCGGCGATGACGCCGACGCGCAACTGCTCCCCGCCGAGGGTGGCCGAGACCGTCTCCACCTGGGAGGGCTCGAACGACAGCGGCAGCGAGCCGAACTTCAGCACGTTGGCAAGGCCGGCGGCGCTCTCCGCGGTGAAGCCGCCGCGGATGATCGCCTCACCGTTGGTGATCCGCGCCTCGGCGGTGGCGGCCGACTCCACGACGCCGTCGAGGACGATCGCGAACATGTTGGTCGGCGACGGCGCGCCGAGGAGCTGCCCGGTGAGCGCCGCCATGTCCGAGGTGCCCTGCGCGTCGAAGCTGAGAGTCACCGCGTACTGGAGTTCGCCCTGCGGGATGCCGAACGAGGCGGTCTCGAGGTCGACGCCCTCGACGGCGACGGGGCCGAGCAGGTACTTGTACTGGCCGGTGTCGTCGCAGGCCAGCAGCGGGGCGCCGGGCTCGTCGACGACCTCGTCGCCGCAGCTGTACTCCGCGAAGGCTGCGTAGTCGTCCTCGGTGGGCTGGTAGGCCAGCGCCTCGTCCACGGGGAGCCGCTCCGAGGCGCCGCCGGTGCCCTCGGGCGCGGGGCTGGGAGCGGGCGTCGGGAGCCCGGGAAGACCCGGCTCCTGCGTCTCTTCGGGGGCCGCGCCTCCGCCGGAGGCGGCGTCGACCAGCAGCACCGGCCGGAAGGCCAGCTGCGCGGTGGCGCCCACGAGCTCCACGAGGTCGTCGCGCTCGACGTTCGGGGCGGACACGACGATGTTGCGGTCCCCCTGGATGACGACCGACGCCTCGCCGACGCCGAGGCCGTCGACGCGCTGCTGGATGATGTCGCGTGCGAGCTCGAGGGATTCCATCGTGACGGTCTCGTTGGTGGCCGTCAGGGTGATGGTCTGGCCGCCGCGCAGGTCGAGACCCAGCTTGGGCGCCCAGGTCTGCGTGGCAGCCATGATGGTGTAGAGCCCTGCGACGACGAGCAGGAATACAGCGAGGACGACGCCGGGCCGTCCCCTCTTGGCAGAGGTGGCCACGGTTACTTGGTGTCCTCCGGACGGTTCTCGTCGGCCGGGGCCTGGAAGAACTCGTCGGCCGAGGTCTGGTCCCCGGCGGTCTCCGGCGTGGTCTCCTCGGTCACCGTGTCGGTGCCCTCGATCGCCTCGACGTCGTCCGTGTCGGTGGAGACCGCGTCGTCGGTGAACTCGAACTCCTCCTCCTCGGCGGTCACGGCCCTGGCCACGTTGCCCTTGAGCACCGTCACCTCGAGCCCGGGGGCCAGTTCGACGATGAGCTGCCGCTCACCGACGTTGGTCACGGTGCCGAACATGCCGGACGTCAGCAGCACCCGGCTGCCCGGGCCGAGGTTCGACTGCATCTGCTGGTGCTGCTTCGCCCGCTTCTGCTGGGGGCGGATCATAAGGAAGTACATGACCGCGAACAACGCGACCATCATGAGGATGAGATCCATGGTTATAACTCCGAACGTGGATAGGCCACCGCTCAGGATAGCGGAGGCGGCCGGAAACTCCCCTCTCCGGACCGGTCAACGGGTCGCCGCGGCCGTCAGGGGACCATCTCGTGGACTCCATCGAGGATCTCGATGGGCCGGTACGGGAACCGCTCGATCGAGTCCCGGTTGGAGATTCCGCTGAGGACGAGGACGGTATGGAGCCCTGCCTCCATGCCCGCGACGATGTCGGTGTCCATCCGGTCGCCGATCATGCCGGTGGTCTCCGAGTGGGCGCCCAGCTTGTTGAGCGCCGAGCGGAACATCATGGGGTTGGGCTTGCCGACGACATAGGGCTTCCGGCCCGTCGCCTCGGTCATGAGCGCGGCGACCGCACCGGTGGCGGGGATCACGCCCCGCGGGGTGGGGCCCGTCGCGTCGGGGTTGGTGGCGATGAACCGGGCGCCGGCGTCGATCAGCCGGATCGCCGTGGTGATGGCCTCGAACGAGTAGGTGCGGGTGTCGCCGATGACGACGAAGTCCGGGTTGCGGTCGGACAGCACCATGCCGGCGTCGTGCAGCGCCGTCGAGAGCCCCGCCTCGCCGACGATGTAGCAGGTGCCGCCAGGCTTCTGCTCGGCGAGGAACTCGGCGGTGGCCATGGCGGAGGTCCAGATCCGCTGCTCGTGGACGTTGAGCCCCATGTGCCTCAGCCGCGCGGACAGGTCGCGCGGCGTGTACGAGGCGTTGTTGGTGAGGACGAGGAACGGGATCCCGCGCCCCACCCACTGGTCGATGAGCTCCTGGGCGCCGGGGAGGGCCTTGTTGTCGTGGACGAGCACTCCGTCCATGTCGGTGAGCCATGCCTTGATGTCAGCACGCGTTCGCATGGCCACAACCTACCGGCGGCGCGGACCTGGGACCTAGTCGAAGAGCGCCGGGCTCGACGCCGGCGGGGCGACACCCAGGTGGGCGTACGCCGCGCGGGTGGCGACCCGCCCCCGCGGGGTCCGCACCAGCATGCCCTCGCGGATGAGGAACGGCTCGGCCACCTCGGAGACGGTCTCGACCTCCTCGCCGACGCTGAGCGCCAGGGTCGACAGGCCCACCGGGCCGCCGTCGAACAGGCGGCAGAGCGCGTCGAGGACGGACCGGTCCAGCCTGTCGAGGCCTCGCTCGTCCACCTCGTAGAGTTCGAGGGCCGAGCGGGCGATGCCCCGGTCCACCTGCGGATGCCCCTTGACCTGCGCGAAGTCGCGGACGCGCCGCAGGAGCCGGTTGGCGATGCGCGGCGTGCCGCGGGAGCGGCGCGCGATCTCGTCGCGCGCCTGACCGTCGACGGGGACGCCGAGCTTCCCGGCGGAGGCCTGGACGATGCCGGTGAGGTCGTCGACGGCGTAGAAGTCGAGTTGGGCGGTGAACCCGAAGCGGTCGCGCAGCGGTCCGGGGAGCAGGCCGGCGCGTGTCGTGGCGCCGACGAGCGTGAACGGGGGCAGGTCGATGGGGATCGCGGTGGCGCCGGGGCCCTTCCCGACGATGACGTCGACGCGGAAGTCCTCCATCGCCAGGTAGAGCATCTCCTCGGCGGGCCGGGAGAGCCGGTGGATCTCGTCGAGGAACAGCACGTCGCCCTCGGCGAGACCCGAAAGGATCGCGGCGAGGTCGCCGGCGTGCTGGATGGCGGGCCCCGACGAGATGCGCAGCCCCACGCCCAGCTCGGTGGCGATGATCATGGCGAGTGTGGTCTTGCCGAGACCGGGAGGGCCGGACAGCAGGACGTGGTCGGGGGCGGTGCCCCGGTGCCGGGCGGCGTCGAGGACGAGGCCCAACTGTTCACGGACCCGCGGCTGGCCCTCGAACTCGTCGAGGGTCTTCGGGCGCAGCGCCGCCTCGTAGTCGCGCTCCTCGACGAC
>JAUHXZ010000060.1 GCA_030426725.1 Actinomycetes bacterium | reverse complement strand
CACACCGTCGCCCTGTCGGACGGGAACTCCCTGCGCGGGCGCAGCGTCGTCGTCGCCACCGGCGCGGATTACCGGCTCCTCAACGTGCCGGAACTCGAGTCCATGCTCGGGCGCGGCGTCTACTACGGGGCCGCGGTCTCGGAGGCCCCGTCGATGACCGGGCGCGCCGTGCATGTCATCGGCGGCGGCAACTCGGCCGGGCAGGCCGCAATGCACCTCGCCCGCTTCGCCGACCGCGTCACCCTGCTGGTGCGGGGCCCGAGCCTCGCGGCGAGCATGTCCGAGTACCTCATCACCCAGCTCGGCGAGACCGGCAACATCGACATCCGCTACGGCACCAGCGTCGTCGGCGGCAAAGCCGGGCCGGACGGGTCGCTGGCGTCCCTCGTCGTCCGGGACGCCGACGGCGAGTCCGAGCTGGCCTCCGGTGGCCTCTTCGTCCTCATCGGGGCTGTGCCCCGGACCTCCTGGCTGCCGGAGACCGTGCGGCGCGACCGCGCCGGGTTCATCTACACCGGCCCCGACGCCGCGCCCGCCGATGTGGAACCGCCGAACGCCGATGTCGCCCCGGGGGATCCGGGCGGAGGCACCCGCCCGTCGCTGGAGACCAGCCTCGACGGCGTGTTCGCGGTCGGCGACGTGCGGCACGGGTCGGTCAAGCGCGTCGCGACCGCCGTGGGTGACGGCGCCACCGTCATCTCGCAACTGCACAGCTACCTCGCCGAGAGGTTCCGGACATGACCGGCAAGGCCCGCGACGAGGCCGTCATCGGTTCGATCCGGGGGATCCTCTACGCCGCGGCGTTCCTGGTGTTCCTGGCCGGGCTGCAGCTGTTCGTGTTCCCGCTGCGCACCGCCGACTGGTTCTCCTGGACCATCGGCGCGCCGATGACCGCAGTGTTCCTCGGGGCCGCCTACTGGTCCAGTGCTGTGCTGGAGGTCGCCGGGGCCCGGGCCCCCGGCTGGGGGTCGGCGCGGCTGGCAGTGTGGCCGGTGCTGGTGTTCACCACGCTGACGCTGCTCGTGACGCTGGTCCACCTGGATGCCTTCCACTTCGGCCCCGAGCACCCGATGAGCGCCCGCATCGTCACCTGGGGATGGCTGGCGATCTACGCCGGGGTACCGATCGCGCTGCTCGCGGCCGAACGACTCCAGGCCCGCGACCGGCGACGCGACGGGGCGGGATCCGAGGCGGCGCCGGCGCCCCGGCACCGCCTGCCGGTGGGCCTACGCGCGCTGCTGGGAGCTTTAGCCGTGGTCCAGTTGATCGCCGGCGTCGTGCTGCTCGCCTGGCAGGGCACCCCGCCGGAGTGGATCTGGCCGTGGCCGCTGACCGCCCTGACCGCCGACGCCGTCGGGGCCTGGCTCGTCGGCCTCGGCTGGGCCGCCGGCTACGCCGCCGTCGTCGACGACGTCTTGTGGGTGCGGCCGGTCGCGCTTACGGGGATCGCGTTCGTGGTGCTGGAAGGCATCGCGCTGGCCCGCTACGGCGAGGTGGTTGCCTGGGCCACCCCCGCCGGGATCGCGTACGCGGCCCTGCTGGCAGGGATCGGCGCCTCGGGGGTGTGGGACCTGCTGCTGGCCCGCCGTCTCCCCCGCTGACCCGGCTCAGCGCCGCCGGGCGGGGCCGAGGGTGGCCGCGATCAGCCGACGCTTGCCCGCCACCGGCATGCGCAGGAACATTCCCCACATGGCGGCAGCGAGGCCGGCCCCGGCGGAGTCCCGCGACATGAAGTCCCGCTGGGCCGCGCCCGGCAACCGGCCGAAGGCGTCGAAGAGCGCGAGCGTGCCCTCGACGTCGAGGCGCAGCAGCGCGCGAAGGCCCATCTCGCGGAACAGATCGGCGCCGGCGCCGGGGTCGGTGTGCCGGGGAAGGTGCCCGTCGGCGATCGACCACGCCAGGTCGTCGGCGCGTGCCAGCGAGTGCGCCACCGAGTAGCCGGTGACGACGTTGCCTCCCCGCCCCGCGGTCCCAACGGCGTACGTGCCCGGCACGGGCGGAAGGCCGCGGCCGCGCATCGGGATGCGCACGATCTCCCGGACGAGCGGCTCATCGACCGCGGACTGCGGCACCCCCCGCGACAACAGACGCCTCCGCAGCCTGGCCCGCAGTTCGGGGATCGGCAGCCCGGGGGCCGCGGCGAGGCAGGTCTCCTCGAGCAGGACCTCGTCGTCGCCGAGCGGGATGGCGTAGAGGAACGTCGGCGTCGCGTGCGGGTCGGGTCGGTCGGCCCAGTCGGTGCGCCAGTCCATCAGCAGCGCGGAGGCCCCCTGCAGAGCCGGTGCGGCGTCCTCGGGCCGCACCACGATCCCGAAGGCGGTCTGGGCGGGCGCCGGATCGCGGGCAACCCGGCCGTCGGGGCGCGCGCCGCGGGCGTCGACGACGACGCGCGCCTCCGAACGGAGGGCGGCGACCTCGTCGTCGGTGAGGCGGCCCGTCCGCACGTCGACGCCGTCGAGCGGCAGCGCAACCTGGAGGGCATCGTTGTCGAGGACGAGGTAGTCGCGGGGCAACGGGTACTCGCCGTGGGCACGCAGCTCGGGGTGGGGCACCCGCCGGCGCACCACGTACTGGGGCAGGGCGCCCAGTTCGTCGCCCCAGATCCCGTAGGTGGGCTGCCACGACGCCGAGGGCCGGGGATCGACGGCCAGCACCCGTAACCCGCGGGCGGCGCACCGCGACGCCAGTGATCGGCCTGCCGGCCCGAGGCCGACGACGGCGACGTCGTAGGAAGGTGAGGTCGTCACATGCCCATCGTTCCATGCCGCGGATGCACCCCGTGACAAGGAGGACCGGGCCCCGGTGCCGGGCTCTTCGGCCCAGGCCGACTCGGCCCGCCGCTGGCTACGATGACCGTGAGCGGCGCCGGGCGCCGGGAAGGGCGGACCCCGTGGAACTCCTCATCGTGGGCGTTTTCGCGCTCATCGGCATCGCCTTCGCGACGATCCTCAGCCCGCGGATCGGTATCGCCGCCCCGCTGCTCCTGGTGGTCCTCGGCGTGGTCGTGAGTCTCGTCCCCGGCGTTCCGGAGATCGCCGTCGAGCCGGAGGTCATCCTGTCGGGCATCCTCCCGCCCCTGCTGTACGCGGCTGCCGTGTCCATCCCGGCCACGGACTTCCGGCGGGAGTTCCGCTCCATCTCCGGACTGTCCATCGCACTCGTGCTCATCAGCACCGGGGTCCTCGGCCTCTTCTTCCACTGGGTGATCGGACTGTCCCTTCCGTGGGCGCTGGCGCTCGGCGCCATCGTCAGCCCCACGGACCCGGTGGCGACCGCCATCGTCAAGCGGCTGGGCGTCAACCCGCGGGTGGTCACCGTGCTCGAGGGTGAGTCGATGCTCAACGACGCCGTCGCCCTAGTCCTGCTGCGCGCGGCGGTCGCGGCGGCTGCCGCGTCCGTGACGGTGTGGTCCGTGTCGTTCGTGTTCATCTCGGCGCTCACCATCGCAGTGGCGATCGGGTGGGTGGTGGGCCGGCTGAACCTCCTCATCCGCAGCCGGATCACCGAGCCGGTGCCCAGCACGGTCATCTCGTTCGCGGTGCCGTTCGCCGCTGCCATCCCCGCCGAACTGCTCAACGCCTCGGGCCTGGTGGCGGCCGTCGTTGCGGGGCTCGTCACAGGGCACGGCGCGGCCCGAACACTGCTCCCCCAGGAACGCCAGTCCGACCACACCACCTGGGGAGCGCTCGAACTCGTGCTCGAGGGTTCCGTCTACCTCATCATGGGCCTGGAACTCGTCGGCGTCATCCAGGAGGTCGAGGCGGAGCATGAAGGCGTGGGACGCGCGTTCTGGCTCGCCGCCGCCGCGCTCGCGCTGGCGCTGGTTGTGCGCGCCGCCTTCGTCGCACCGCTGCTGTGGAGACTCCAGCGACGCTCCCGCCGCGCCGAGCGCCTTCAGCCGCGCATCGCCGACTACCGCCAGCGGGTGGAGGCGACGGACGGGCCGGTCGCGGTGCCGCGGGTCCGGCTGCGCGACAGGATCTTCCCCCGCTCGCGCAGCAAGGAGGACATGCGCCGGAGGCTTCAGCGCGTCGAGGCCGACATCTCCCATGTGCTGTCCCGCCCACTGGGCTGGAAGGAGGGGACGATCATCGTGTGGGCCGGCATGCGGGGCGTGGTGACCATCGCCGCGGCCCAGACGCTTCCCCGGGACACGCCCAGCCGGGCCCTGCTCGTCCTCATCGCGTTCGTCGTCGCCGTCGGTTCCCTGCTCCTCCAGGGTGGAACCGTCGCGGGCCTGCTCGGCCGTCTGAAGCCCGCCCCGGGCATCACGCCCGAGGAACGTTCGCAGGAGCGGGAACGGCTCGACGCGATCCTCAATGAGGCCGCCGGCGAGGTGCGCGAATCGTGGACGGACCCGGGCTCCGAGGAGGGTCGTCACGCGTTCAGACTCGCCGTGATCCGGGCCCAGCGCGACGCCCTCCTCGACGTCCGCGACGTCGGCACCTTCAGTTCCCAGGTGCTCTCCGACGAGTTGCGCCGCCTGGACGCGGACCAGATCCGCCTGGAGTTGTGAGCCCGAGGCTCGACGGGCTCACTCGCCGGTGGGCTTCTCCTCGTGGCCGCCGAAGCCCATCCGCATGGCGCACAGCACCTTCCCGGCGAACTGGTCGAGGTCGCGCGACGAGAAGCGCGAGTACAGGGCCGTGGTCAGCACGGGGGTCGGCACCCCCTCCTCGATGGCGGCGATCGACGTCCAGCGGCCCTCGCCGGAGTCGGACACGTTGCCCGAGTACCCGGTCAGCTCGGGGTCCCTCCGCAACTCCTCCGCGGTGAGGTCCAGCAGCCAGGACTGGATCACCGAGCCCCGGCGCCACACCTCGGCGACCGCCGTGGTGTCGATGTCGTACTCGTAGAATTCGGGGTGCGCCAGCGGCGCGGTCTCGGCGTCCATCTCCCGGGGGTGCAGCCCGATCCCGGCGTTCTTGAGCACGTTGAGCCCCTCGGCATAGGCGGCCATCAGCCCGTACTCGATGCCGTTGTGGACCATCTTCACGAAGTGCCCGGAGCCGGTGGGGCCACAGTGCAGCCACCCCTGCTCGGCGGGGCTGGGCTCGCCTTCGCACCCGGGCGTCCGCGGCGCGCACTCGACCCCGGGCGCGATGGATTTCCAGATCGGCGCCAGGCGGTCGACAATCTCCGCCTCGCCGCCGATCATCAGGCAGAACCCCCGTTCGAGGCCCCACACGCCACCGGAGGTGCCGCAGTCGACGTGGTGGAGGTCCTTGCCCGCAAGCAGCTGCGCGTGGGCGATGTCGTCGCGGTAGTAGGTGTTGCCACCGTCGATGACCGTGTCGCCCGGTTCGAGCACCTCCGACAGCTGTTCGACGACCGACTGGGTGATCTGCCCCGCCGGCACCATCACCCACACTGCGCGGGGGGCCTTGAGGGCCGTGACGAAGTCGGCGAGCTCCCGGGCGGGGGTGGCCCCCTCGGCCGCGAGGGCGTCGATCGCGTCGGCGTTGACGTCGTGGACGGCGACCTCGTGGCCCGCGGCCATGAGACGGCGAGTGAGTCCGGCGCCCATGCGGCCGAGTCCGACCATTCCGAGTTGCATCATGCCTCCTTGATGTTGGGGTTGCGCCAGGGGCCGTCGGCCCCGATGAGCCGGTCCGCCTCTTCGGGACCCCAGGTGCCTGGCGCGTATTCGATGGCTGGGTCGTGGTCGGTGAGGACCGCGTCGACGGCCATCCAGGCCGCCTCCACCGAGTCCTCGACGGTGAACAGGGCCCGGTCGCCCTGGATGGCGTCACCCAGGAGACGCTCGTACGGCTGGCGGACGTCCGGGCTGTGGGTCGCCACCAGCAGTTCACGCTGCTCGCCCTGGAACTCCTCGCCGGGGGTCTTCACGCGGGCCCCGAGCGCGATCTCCGAGTCCGGCTTGAGGCGGAAGCGCAGGTAGTTGTGGCGGTTGTGCAGGGCCACGGCGTCGTCGAACAGGGCCTGCGGCGGCTTCTTGAACTCGACGAACACCTCGTGGGCCGTCACGGGCAGGTTCTTGCCGGTGCGCAGGTACCAGGGCACGCCGGCCCACCGCCACGAGTCGATGAACAGCCGCACCGCCGCGAAGGTCTCGACGTCCGAGTCGGCCGCGACGCCGGCTTCGTCGCGGTAGCCGGTGAACTGGCCACGCACGAGGTCCTCACTGGTCAGGGGCCGCATCGCCTTGAAGACGTTGGCCTTGCCGGAGTGCACGGCAGAGTAGCCCTGGTAGGCGGGCGCCTCCATGGCCAGCAGGGCGACCATCTGGAACATGTGGTTCTCGATGACGTCGCGCAACGCGCCGGCCGACTCGTAGAACCCGCCTCTGCCCGCGACGCCGAAGTCCTCGGCGACGGTGATCTGGACGCTGGCGATGTGGTTGCGGTTCCAGACCGGCTCGAGGAAGGAGTTCGCGAACCGGAAGTACAGCAGGTTCATGATCTCCTCCTTGCCCAGGAAGTGATCGATGCGGAACACGTGATCCTCTGGGAACGCGGACTTCACCACGGCGTCGAGTTCGCGGGCGGAGGCGAGATCGCGGCCGAAGGGCTTCTCGACGACGATCCGCGCGTCGCGGTTCAGCCCCACGGCGGCGAGACCCCGAATGACGGTGGAGAACAGCGACGGCGGGATCGCCAGGTAGTGCGTCGGCCGCCGATGATCGTCCAGTTCGCGCTTGAGCGTCTCGAACGTCGCCGGGTCGTTGTAGTCGCCGTCGACGTAGTGCAGGAGGCCGACGAGCCGGTCGAGTACCTTCTCGTCGACGTCGTCCACGGCGTCGGTGACGGCCTCACGGGCGCGGGCCGCAAGGTCCTCGAGCCCCCACTGGGAGTACGCGACCCCGATGACGGGGACGTCGAGTTCGCCGTGCAGCACCATGCCGTACAGCGACGGAAAGATCATCTTGCGGGCCAGGTCTCCGGTTGCGCCGAAGAACACGAACGCGTCGGAGGCGACGGCATCGCTCATGGAAGCTCCTCACGGGTAGGTCTCGCCGTCCACGCTACTGGCCCGCCGGGCCAGCCGCCGGCAACGGGAGCCGCACCCCGGTCAGCCCGGCGGCGGCATCGATCAGCCCGGCGACGCGCACGGGATCACCGGCCGCGGAGTTCGGGCGGGAGCGCACGGGTGCGCCCTTGACCAGCAGTCGCGGCCCCCAGTAATCGCCGTTGCGGGCCTCGGCGCATGCAGCGGCGGTGAGCACGGGAAGGGCCGCGTCGTGCTTGCCCTGGACGATGAGCCGGCTCAGTACCCGCGTGACCGCGTCGGGGTCCTCCTGGTTCGTGGCGACCCCGGGGCGGGACGCCGAGTACGCGTCACCGGCGGTCCCCGGGTGCGCACCGATCGCGGCGGCACGCCCACCATCGGAAGCGAGGCGCCGGGCGAGGTCCAGCGTGAAGGCGGACAGTGCCAGCTTGGACTGGCAGTACTTCGCGAAGTCCGTGGACCCGCCGTCGGGCGTGGGCACCGCGTCCGCCGGGTGGGGAGCGCCCCGGTCGCCGAGGCTCCCCACGACGACGCATCGCCCCGACGAGCGCAGCAGCATCGGCAGCAGGACGGCAATCAGCAGATAGTGGCCGAGGAAGTTGGTGCCCCAGAAGAGTTCGTGCCCGTCGGCGGTGGTGAGAGTGTGCGGCCCGCGGTCGCCCTTCGGTCTCATGTAGTCGGGGTAGCCGATGGCCCCGGCGTTGGCCACCAGCAGGTCGAGGGACTCGGAGCCGGTCAGGTGCTCGGCGGCCGAGCGCACCGACGACAGGTCGGCGAGGTCGAGGGGTTGGAGGGTCACGCGGGCTCCCGGGACCTGGGCCCTGATCGAGCGCTGGGCCGCCTGTGCCCGCGAGGGGTTGCGTCCGGCGATCACGACGTGGGCGCCCAGCCTGGCGAGCCCCTCGGCGGCGAAGTAGCCGATCCCGGACGCGGCTCCCGTGACGACCGCGGTCCGGCCCGCCAGGTCCTCCATGGCGTGGTGCGCGTGTCCGACCGCCGGACAGCGGGTCGTGAGCCGAGAGAAGCGGTTGGACATCGGGACTCCCGTCCGATCGTCGTCGCCGGAATGTGCCGACGGCACACCGATGCCTCATGAAAGCACAGCCGGGCCCTGCCGTAATCCAGCGCCCACGCGGGCCGAGGCGGACAATGTGCTCGTGAGGGCAAGGTTTGAGCGAGTGGTGATTGGCCGTCGGCGGTGGTTAGCGATCACGGCCGCACTGCTACTGATCCTGGCCGGCTGCAGCGGCGCCGGGGACGCCGTGTCACTCCCCCCGATCCCGGGTGATCCGGGCATCTCGACGATCGAGTCCGACGGCCGTTCGGCGACGGTGATCGCCCCGGAGTCCGCGCAGGGTGAGGGGCGGGGCGGGCTCGTCGTGGTTCTGCACGGCTACGGCGGGTCCGGTGCGTCGGCGCTGGAGTTCTTCGGGCTGCGCGAGCCCGCGGAACGGGCGGGGCTAGTGCTTGTGGCGCCCGACGGCACTCCCGACGAGACGGGGATCCCCCACTGGGTCGCCTCCGACGCGTGCTGCGGTGTCGGCGTCCCGGAGATCGACGACGCGGCCTACCTCAGCGCGCTCATCGACGGCGTGGTCGAGGCCTACGGTGTCGATCCTGGCCGTGTGTATATCGTCGGCCACTCGAACGGCGGTTTCATGGCCTACCGGATGGCGTGCGAACATGCTGACCAGGTGGCCGCGGTCGCGTCGCTCGCCGGCTCCATGGACGGATCCCCCGACTGCGAACCCACCAGACCGGTGAGCGTCCTGCAGATTCACGGGACCGCCGACAATCTGATCTTCTACGACGGCGGACTGATCATCGGTGTCCCGTACATGTCAGCGGAGCAGACGGTCGACTGGTGGCGCGAGACCGACGGCTGCACCGGCGAGGCCGCGACAGGCGAGGCCTACGATGCGGACCGCAAGGCGCCGGGCGCTGAACTCACACCGATGGCGTGGAGGGGCTGCACCGATGGCACGGAGGTGGCGCTGTGGCCCCTCGTCGGAGGTGACCACGAGCCCTCCCTGACGGCCGAGTTCGCGACCGCCCTCATCGACTGGTTGGAGACGCAGCGCCGCTGAGGGCAAGTCGGCTCCTCCTGTCAGACATCAGCCGTGGCTGAACCACCCACACGCGTGGCCCGACACCCCCTCCAGGACACTGGGTTCGCGGCGAGTGCGTGGTTCACGTCTGCACCTTGGCGGCCTCGGCGCGAACCCAAGCGTCGAACCGAGCGGCGTTATCGCGCTGACTCGGGGTCACGTTCATCAGTGCGCGCTCGAGGCAAGATTCGAGCGCATCGGAACTCCCTCCGGTCATGAGAAGGAGCGCTTCTGCACGGGCGAACAACAAGCCGAAGTTGTGGCGCTTCATCATGCCCAGGTCGCCCTCGCGGAGGCGAGACATCATCGCCTCACGCGAGAACATGGCCTCCAGGACAGGCCAGCCAGCGCGGTCCAGTTGCGCCCTCATGTCTGCGACCGCGATTCGCGCTGAGTCATCATCGACGACGTCCCACCAGCCGTCCTCGTCAAGTGGGGTTCCCTCGGGATGGAGCCGGTCCCGGTAGAGCCCCAGCGACTCTGGCACGGACTTTGGCATGCCTGCGCCGAGACGCTCGGCTTCCCACCGCAGCCACGGCTCGGGAGCAAAGGCCAGGTTGACAACGCACCGCAGATGCTCGGCGCTGCTGAACGACGAGGACTGAACGTTGACGACGGCCCAGTCCCCAAGCGTCGCATGTCGGTGGACCAGGTCTCCATCTCTACGGACCAGCCGTCGACCTCGTGCGAGTAGGAATCAGTCAGCCCCGGGATAGCCCAGTGCTGCGACGCCGTGTGCTTTGAAACCTTGGACATCATCGTCACTTCCTCGACTCGAGTGGCCGGGATCTCCCGGCCGTGGTTTCACTCTTAACTCTAGGCTTGAAGGACGCCCCGGGTGAGCCGCCGACCGATCGGAGAGAGAACCGTTCTCAGGTGGCGGCGAGGATGCAGTTGGCCAACAATGACCAGCCACCAGCCCGCAACGTCTACGACTGGCGGGGGAACGCCTCATGCAACAACCACTGGACTTGGGCAATCTGCCCCTCTCCGAGGGACCCGGGCTCGACCAGGAGCGCCTTGAGCTTCTTCGGCCATAGCACCGCCACATGATCGACAGTGAACGAGCCCCCGATCAGCGGCCAGTCCGCGTCCACGAAACACAACACACCCCGCACCGGAACCTCCGGCCGATCGACCAGGGCCTCACGAACCAGCGCAACCTGCCTCCGCACCCCCTCCACCAACGACGTCCGATCCCGTCCGGCGACCGTCAGCCGCTCCACCCGCGGGCGCAACAGGCCCCCGTCCACCTTGAGTTCCGGCCGCGACCCCCGGTACCGCTTCGCATCCACCACGAACACCCCCGACGGGCACACCACCATGTGATCGATGTTCGCCGTCGACCGAGGAACACAACGATCATTCAGCACCCGAAGCGACTCCCCCGCCACGGAGGCGAGCATCTCGCCCAGGAGCCGCTCCCCTTCCGCCCCCACGGACCACGCCCTTGTCGACTGCGGATCGTCGAACACCGCCAACAGAAATCGTCCGATCCGGGGATGACTCGCCGCCACGCGTTTCTGGCGCGCCGCCCGACGCCGCTCGAACTCCGCCGCCGCGGACGCACCACCCTCACCATCCACAACTCCCAAGACCGACGACCGCGCTGTCGCCACGAGCGAAACCGGATCAGCCCCGTCCTCCACGGTTTCAGCCGACTCGGCCACCGGCACCGACGGTGTCGGATCAGCACGCTCCGGCGACCGTGCCGACACGGGCGGACAGATCACGCAGGCCACGGTCTTGGTCGAACGGTCGTAGTCCGCCGTCACCCCCGCAGCCAAGCCGATCCCACAGCGTGAACACTTACCCGCGTACCGCAACCGCATCCGTTTCACAGCCACACCCGTCGAGGGCTCCTCCGTCATGAGCGAAAACGTAGCCCTCGGCAGGGTCACGAGATGACGCCACGGTTCCCGAGTCTGCGGACGGGGTGCTCTACTGCGTCGGCGGTATCGCCGGCGGATTCACGGCCTACTTCGACCAGGGATACCTGAGAGCCGAGTACAACACCCTCGGGGTCTATCGATACAAGGCGGCGTCGGACCACCCATTGCCGGCCGGATCTCACCAGCTACAGGTCCGCGTCGGGTTCGACAGCGCCGAGCGTGAGGCCCCAGCCACCATCACCCTCTACGTCGATGGTGACGAGGTCGGAACGGCCCGCGTGGAGCGGTCCGTCCCTGCGGTGTTCACAGCCACCGAAACCTTCGACATCGGCATCGATCTCGGGTCCCCGGTCGCCCTCGACTACCACGACCGGGCGCCCTTCCCGTTCACCGGACTTCGCGGTCTAACGTGACGATCCAGCGCGCGGGCGAGATCCTGATGGAGGAGTTCCTGGAGCCCCTTCGCATCAGCCAGAACCGCCTCGCGGTGGCGATCGGCGTCCCACCGCGGCGAATCAACGAGATCGTGCACGGCAAGCGGCGCATCACCGCAGACACGGCACTTCGGTTGGCTCGCTACTTCGGGACCACCGACCTGTTCTGGCTCAACCTCCAGACCCGCTTCGACCTCGAAATCGAGAAAGACCACCTCGGGAACACCCTCGACCATATCGAGCCGCTCCAAGCTGTCTGAACAACGCGCCCGGGGGCGGCGTGTGCGCGTGTTGGATCAGGGCAGCAGGTCCCAGTACTGACGACGCGCCGGCATCGCGTGGATGACCATCTCTTCGCCGCCCTGGAAGATCAGGACGACGGTCTCCAGCAGCCTGGCGCGCGTGTCGAATCCGAGTCGCAGTTCCCGGTGCGGCCACGCCTCTTCCTCCAGTGGCTCGATCCACAAAGCCAGGTCCGCAGCCTGGACCGCGTCTTCAGGAAGAACGCCATGCTTGAGCGCGCTGCGGTGCACCCTCATGCGGCATAGCGCGCAAGCGCTCGACGGATCGCCTCCGAACGCGACAGGTGTTCCCTTGCCGCGTATGCGTCGAGGGCCGCGAGCTCCTCGGCCGTCAGGCGCACAGCGATCACCTGAGCCGGTTCGGTCCCGCGCCCGGGACGTCCCCGGCCGCGGCGCTTCAACTCCTCGACTTCGTAACCAGCCTCGGCCTCGTCAGCCCACTTCTGGATCTGCTCGTCCGTCACCACGTCGTCACCTTCCATGACGAAATCGTATTACGAAAACTCTGAACCGAGAAGAGCCGCCAGCCATCACCAGCAACCGCGTTTGTAGCGGCATAGAGTGCGGTCCCGCTCGGGTCAACGACAGCCGACAAGCTACCCTCGCACACGGCGGCAATTGAGTGCGGTCTGAGTGTCGTCGTACCACCTCCGGCTCCTAGGCTGGGGACGTGTTGATCGAGGATGCTGTAAGCGCCCTGCTGGCATCTCTCGCCGACGTCGGCGTCACTCCGGGACGTATCACCAGTGACCAGTTCCACGCCGTCGTTGACGTGGTCAACCGGTTTGTTCTCATCCCTGTCACGGGCACCGCCCCAGTCGATGAGGACGGCGACGGCGTGCTGGCCCAACACGGCACCTCCACGTTCAGGGGTCGTCCACAGTTCGAGGCCAGCCTGACCCGCCAGCTCACCTCGGTCGCTGAGCAGGACCCCGAGATGTGGCAGCTGTCCTGCACTCTGCGCTGGGATCCCACCGACGAGACGAACGCCTTGGGCAGCGGGAACGTCTGGTCGTTCGGCAAATCGTGGGATGAGTTCTTCACCAAGGCCATGAACCTACCCGGCTGGGAGTGGGCACTGAAGACCAAGCAACCGGCGACACTGGACGTGGCTTTCGGAATGGTCTAGCCCTGTCCGGCAACCCCTTGCCTGCGCGCGGCATGTCCGGATGTATGGAGTGCTCCGAATCGGATTCGCTGGGCATCCTTGAGCGCCGCCGAGGCCGGACTCTTGTTGAGTCGATGCCGGTCAGTCAGATACCGCCGGTTCTCCCAGTAGACCTGGCTGACTTGGAAGGTTCGTGGCCCTTCATTCGGCCGGCCGCGACCGCGAGCAACGCCACCATCGCGAGGCCGCTCGAGGCATAGAGGACATACCCCCAAGCGGAAGAATCCCCTCCCCCAATGAGGTAGGTGTCCGCAATGGCCATTCCCGGCCCGAAGCTCGCCCAGAAGTAGGCAGGCGCGCCGAACGCCACGAGAGTCAGGTACCAGCCAGCCACAACCAATCGGGATGACTCCCGTGCACGCCTCAACAGCGCCACACCGATCGCAGGCCCCAGTGCCAGGACGAAGATCACGAACCCGACATGCATCGACTCACCGGCCGCCTCCACGTCCGCGTAGATCTGGCCAAGAGGCCTTCCCGGAACCGCGCTGAGCGGGTTCAGCACCAGAACCTGAAGGACCGCGACCACCGCGTAGGCCACCACGGCTGTGGTTCCGACGACCGCCACCCGAACAGTCCAGGGGTTGCGCTCCGTCGTTCTATTGGTCACAGGACTCCCTCTCCCGCTAGAGCCACCTGCCGAGGACGCCTTGACCTTAGCGCCTGCGGGGATCAGCTGTCGGCGCCAGGCCTTCAATCTGAGGCAGCAGCACGCGCGTTGCTAGCAGAGCTGAAAGGCCGCACCCGCGAACTGTGCGGCATGTGCGGATGGGAGTCAGGCGGTCTTGTCCTGGTTGAGTCGGTCGAGTATCCATGCGCGGACCAGGGTGGATGGGGGCAGGTGCTGGGCGTCAGCTGCCTGCTGCACTCGGGCTTGTTCTTCTTCGCTGAGGCGGATTGAGTACACCTTGGTGCGGTTCGGGCGGCTCGGTCGCGCACCCTTTGGGTAGGCGTCCTCGCGTGTCTGTTCGGACTCGTCGCGCAGGCGGGCCGCCAGTGCCGGGTCAATTGTCTTCGCCATTGCTGATCTCCTCTCGATAGAACCTCAGGTCGGCACCGGTGGCCGGCCACGCGTTGATGCCGTGGAGGTCTCCATCGGCGTCCCGGAACGCGATCACGACAAGTACCCTGTCGGCCGCTGGGGAGTAGCCGATGAAGCGTGAGGCTCCCATCCGTGACTTCGGGTCCGGTTCGAACGCCGTGAGGTCTGGATCGTCCATGACCTGCTGCGCCCAGCCCGGCTCAACACCCTGCCCGCCGGGGTAGCGCTCGCCACGGGCCCGGATGTAGGCCGCGGACTCGTCGTCCCAGTTGAGAGCCTCTCCCACGTGACCAACTATACCCTCCGTCAGACAATGTAGTACACATCAGCGTATTGGTTGTCTGCCTGGGACAGCCGGGTGCCAGTGACGCGCTCAGGTTCCGGAGGCCATGTAGGCGGCGAGGATGTAGTTGGGGTGCCGGTCGAGATTCTTCCGGGCCCGGTCGTAGCGCATGGTGGTACGCGGGTCCGCGTGACGGGCGGCGATCTGCACGTCGCGCAGGTCGACCCCGGCGTCGAGCATCGTGGTCACGAACGTGTGCCGCAGCATGTGCGGATGCAGCCGCGGCAGGTGGATGCCGGCCGTGTCGGCGAGGCACCTCAGGCGGGTTGAGCAGGATCGGCCCCTCCGTGCGGTCGGCGATGGCGCGTTCGATCGCCCGCTGGACCGCCGGCGGCAACGGGGTAAGCACGATCTTGTCGCCCTTGCCGTGGACCCTCAACACGCGGTGGCCGTGTTCCTCCCCCAGATGATGATCGATGTCAGCGCCGCAGGCCTCGAAGATCCTCAACCCGAGCAGTCCAAGCATCGTGACCAGGGCGAAGTCGTTGATGTTGGCCGACTCGTGGGAGGCGTGGAGCAGGGCTTCGAACTGCAGATGGGACAGGCCAAGGGTCGGTGACTCCGGCGGCACGTTCGGGCGCCTCACATAGTCCGCCGGGGACACCGAGATGACCTGGTCGATGACGCAGGTGCGATAGAAGCCCGCCATCACCGAGACACGCCGGCTCACCGTCGACGGCTGGAAGTGACGCACTTCCTGCATCCACCGCACATACAACTCGATCTGCGCCCGGCT
>JAUHXZ010000059.1 GCA_030426725.1 Actinomycetes bacterium | reverse complement strand
CCGAGCGGATCACCGGCAGGCGGATGGAGCCGGCACGCCTGCTCGCCTGGTACCCGCGCGCCGCTGTGTCGTCCGGGATCCTGGAGTCCCTGGTCGCCCACGACGAACCGTCGGCGCGCCTGCTCAAACTCGTCAGGATCACCGCCTCCGTCACGTCGACCTGCGCTTTCTGCATCGACATGAACAGCGCCGAGCACGACAGGGTCGGACTCACGGACGAGGAGCTGGCGGGGCTTGTGGCCGGGACCCCCGACGAGGTCGCCAGCTTCGACCGCCGCGAGCGACTGGCCATCGAGTACGCGCGGCGCATCTCCTCGACCCCGCTACGGTTCCCCGCCGACTTCCTGGACGCCGTGCGGGAGTCCTTCACCGAGCGCGAGATCGTCATCCTGGTGACGACCGCGGCGCAGGTGAACTACTGGGCGAGGACGATCCAGGCCCTCGGCATCCCGCCGGCAGGGTTCACGGGTTCCTGCCGGATGCCCTAGCCGTCCCGGGACAACGAGGATGCAGAACGGTCAGCGGTGCCCTGAGACATCGCAAGTCACTGCGCGTGGGTCCCTGCCGCCGCCCGCGCTCAGGCGCGCTCGTACGCGGCCCGCAGCCATCCGAGGACGTCCTCGTCGAGGTCGTCGAGAGCGCCGATGGGGATGCGGTGAGTGCACATCCCTGTGGCCGCCTCGAGCACCCCGTCGGCCGGCTCGCCGCGGAGGTTGAGTCCGATGTCGAGCCGGTTACGGGCCGCGGGGGTGAGTACCGCGAACTGCTTGGAGCGCCGGAGCGACACGCTCGTCTTCTTCGGGGCGATCTCTACATCGTCGCCGAATCCGCTGACGCGGGCGACGATCTCGTCGTACAGGGCGCGAAGCCCCGCCTTGGGGCCGGCGTACTGAGCGGCGACGAGGTCGACCGGCGGGTCGCCCCGGCTCTCGGCGGAGGCGTGGACCAGGGCGTTGGCGTTGCCGTGGCCGAGCCCGTGGTCGGCTTTCAGCCATGCCACTAACTGCCCGTGGGCGAGGCCCTCGGCGCGCCTGGCCTCGATGAGCGCGAACCAGTCGTCGAGGGGGGTGCCGGTGGCGGTGGCGATGTTGGCGAGCTGGGTGGCGCGGGCCTGCTCGACGGTCATGGGCGTGTCCCTTCCGCTTGAGGTGTGTCCTGACCGGAATTGTCGCCCGCCGATGCTGATTGCCGATTGGACGGATTTCACCGTCCGGCGTCGAGGAAGCGCGGGTCCTGGTAACGGGAGCGCGCCAGGGCGGTCAGGTACTCGCCGGGGCCCAGACCGATGATCTGCTTGAAGGACCGGATGAAGTGGGACTGGTCGAAGTAGGGGCTGTCGGCCACCAGCTCCGTCCAGGTGGGCATCGGGCCCTCGGTGGGCAGCGACCCGATGAGCCGGTCGATCATCATCAGATGGGCCAGGCGCGACGGCGTCGTGCCGCTGACCCGCCGGAATCTGGCGATCAGGGTCTTGTGCGTGACGCCGAGCGACTCGGCAATCCGGCCGATGGGGGTCGTCGGGTCGGCGGTGAGCCGGACGGACGCGGCCCGGACCGTGCGCTGCGCCGCACTCTCCGGGCTCAGGTGGTCGACGAGCACCGCGGTCACACCGTCGAGCAGCCGCTCGGGTGGCAGCCCGGAAGCGGCCAGCGCGGCGAGGGCCCCGCCGAGCGGCCCCTGCACCCCGGTCACCGTCGACGACGGCGGCAGCCCGAACCTGGCCGGGCCGTGGGCGGGGAGGCGGACCACGACGTGCCTGAGGCGGGGCGGGTTGTCGAACTTGACCACGCGGCTGCGGATTCCGGTGAGGAAGACCGAGGGGGTCGCGGTGGCGCGATCGCCGTCGTGGAGCACGTAGGGGTCCGAGGTGTTGACGATCAGCTCGGTCGTCGGCATCGGGAGGACCTGTTCCGAGGCATGCTCGCGCGGCATGTCGAGCAGCCACAGCCCCGCGACGGCGGCGGTCAGCGCATCGGGGACGGGGGCGTGGACGAACACGATCCAACATTAAGGCCGGGCCGGCACCGGGGGCGACGTAGCGGGCCGCCGGGCGCGACTCAACCGACCGACGTGTAGCGCAACGGGTCGCGGCTCCGGGGGACCTCGTCGCCGAGTCTCAGTCCCGGCGCGATCCGGCCCCGGGCGCGCAGGCGGGTGAGCTCCTCCACGACACGGGTGCGCAGCGTGAAGGGGGCGATGGTGTTGAGGTAGATGGTCGTGGCGCCCTCGAATCCGGCCAGCGTGGAGACCCGCCACTTGAGCAGGACCCGCCACGGCATCGCGACGTCGACGCCCGGCGGCCGGTGGTGCCACTCCTCGTTGCACGGGATGTGCGGGCCTGTCGCGGCGTGCACTGCGTGGATCATGTCCGACATGCCGCGCACCTCCTCCGGGCTCTGCCGCCACGGGTCGGGCTCGGCGCTGGTGGAGCAGATCTCGATCGTCGGATACCGGTGCCCGTACCCGGCGAACGCGACGGCGTGCTCGCTCTGCGCGATCACGAGGCCGCGAGGGGCGGCGTAGTTGGGGCCGACGTCGTTGAACAGGTTGCGGTTGCGGCCGAGCCCGGCGATCGCGGCGTCGAGCTGAGCGCCGTGCTCGTCGATGGCCACGAGCTGCTTGTGCAGGTGGTCGAAGGACGCCCCGGCGGGCTTGAGCCAGTTCTGGAACACCGACACGTAGCGGGCGTGCGGGTTGACGTCGTAGGACATCCGCATGGACTCGACGGTGTAGGCGACGAACCTCGCGTGCTCTTCGGGGGTGAGCGTCCCGGAGGACGCGAGCTGCGAGTCGTCGACGGCGCCGTCGACGAAGTGCCGCCGGGCGATGATGACGTCGTGCCCTCCGCCGAAGAACCCCGAGGCCAGCTCGACGCGGTCCGCGACGGGCATGGCGTCGATGTCTGCGGCAGGGACGCCCGAGGCCCGCAGCTTCGACGCGACCACGCTGAGCACGTGGTCGAGGCCCTCAGGCGATGACAGGTAGGCCTCGCGGCGGGCCTTGACGCGCTCGGGCAGCTGGAAGCCGTAGTTGCGGTGCCAGTAGTCGAAGCTCAGGATCTCGAACAGGTTCGGCACCCGCCGGAACTCGGCGACGGTGGCGTCGAGCTGGGCCGCCGGAGTCCGGTAGAGCGTCTCCCATCCGTCGGCGGTGCGCACCACCCGGGACTTCTCGGGAGGGGTCTCGAGGTAGCGCCGCTCGCAGAACGCGCAGTGCCTGCCACGGTCGGCGGGGTCCAAGGCGCGGGGCGCCGCGGTCGGGACGCCGAGGGGCCTGTTGCCCCGGCCCGGGACGGTCCACACTCGGGTGCCGGTGACGGGGTTGATCTGCTTGACGGTGCCATCCTTGAGGACGGTCATGTATCCCGGGTCGGGAGGCGTCGCAGCCATGCTGCGACCCTAGCGGATCAGAAGATGAGCGGGTCGATGGCCACGGCGAGGAACAGCAGCGCAAGGTACGTGTTGCTCCAGTGGAACAGCCGCATGGCCTTGAGCTGTGCCCCTTGGGCGCCGGCCCGGGCGCGGCGCAGGAGCGCCACGGCCTCGACGATGAAGACCGCGCCGAAGACGCCGGCGGCAATGGGATAGAGCGGGCCCGTCGGCGTCACCGGCCACAGCAGCAGCGACACGGCGACCGTGGCGACGGTGTAGACGAGTATCTGAGTGGCCACCCGCGGCGGAGTGCTGACGACGGGCAGCATCGGCACCCCGGCGGCGGCATAGTCGTCGCGGTAGCGGAACGCCAGCGCCCACGTGTGGGGCGGGGTCCAGAGGAACACCACCGCGAACAGGATGAACGGAGCCCAGTCCAGCCGGCCCGTGACCGCCGTCCAGCCGATGAGCGGCGGGAAGCAGCCGGCGATGCCGCCCCACACGATGTTCTGCCAGGTGCGGCGCTTCAGCCACATCGTGTAGACGAATACGTAGAAGGCGTTGGCGACGAGCGCGAGCCCGGCGGACAGCCAGTTCGCGCCGAAGCCGAGGATGAGCGTCGCGATGATGCCGAGGACCACTCCGAAGGCCAGGGCGGCGCGCGTCGACACCTGGTGCCGCGGCACGGGGCGGCGCCGCGTGCGGCGCATCACCTCGTCGATGTCGGCATCGAGAACGCAGTTGAAGGTGTTGGCCGACGCGGCGGCGAACATGCCGCCGACCATCGTGTAGGCGATGAGCTGCCACGGCGGCAGCCCTCCGGCCGCCAGGAACATGGCCGGAGCGGTGGTGACGAGGAGCAGCTCGATGATGCGCGGCTTCGTCAGGGCCACATAGGCCCTCACCACGTCCCAGAATCGCGCGTCCGAGGACGCGGCCACAGAGCTCGCGCTCACACACTCCCCATTCACTCGGATCCGCTCCGCGCAGTGTACCCCCCGCTCCGGGGGCCACCCAAGACGACGAAAGCGCCCCACGGCGCCGCGGGCCCTGATCACCCCTGTCGCAACGCTGGGCGACGGCACTAGGGTTGAAGACGATGAACACCTACGTGAATCCCCTGCGGGACCCCTTGGACCGTCGGCTCCCGCGGATCGCCGGACCGTGCGTGCTAGTGATCTTCGGTGTCACCGGCGACCTGTCGCGCAAGAAGCTCATGCCCGCGGTCTACGACCTCGCGAACCGGGGACTCCTGCCCCCCGGCTTCGGGCTCGTGGGCTTCGCCCGCCGCGATTGGGCCGACCAGGACTTCGCGAAGGTGGTCCACGACGCCGTCAAGGAGAACGCGCGCACCCCGTTCCGGGAGGAGGTGTGGCAGCAGCTCCTCGAAGGCATCCGCTTCGTGCCCGGGCGGTTCGACGACGACGAGTCCTTCGAGCGCCTCCGCCGGACCATTCAGGACCTCGACACCGAGCGCGGCACCGGCGGCAACCATGCCTTCTACCTGTCGATCCCCCCGTCGGGCTTCGAGCCGGTGATGACCCAGCTGCGCCGCCACGGCCTCACCGAGCGCACCGAGGGCAACTGGAACCGGGTGGTCATCGAGAAGCCCTTCGGCCACGACCTCGCGTCGGCCCGCGAACTCAACGACGTCGTGTCGGTTCTGTTCGATCCGCACGAGGTGTTCCGCATCGACCACTATCTCGGCAAGGAGACGGTGCAGAACATGCTGGCGCTGCGGTTCGCCAACCAGATGTTCGAGCCAATCTGGAACAACCACTACGTCAGCCACGTCGAGATCACCATGGCCGAGGACTTCGGCATCGGCGGCCGCGCCGGCTATTTCGACGGCATCGGCATCGCACGCGACGTCATCCAGAACCACCTGCTGCAACTGCTGGCCCTCACCGCGATGGAGGAACCGACGTCGTTCGAGGCCGGGCAGCTGCGCGCCGAGAAGAAGAAGGTGCTGGCGGCTGCCAGGGTGCCGGACCGCTACGACCTGCACACAGCGCGCGGGCAGTACGCCGCGGGCTGGCAGGGCGGCCGGCCCGTCATCGGGTACCTCGAGGAGGACGGAGTCGCGCACGACTCCCGGACCGAGACCTTCGCCGCGATGCGGGTCGACGTCGACAACCGGCGCTGGGCAGGCGTGCCGTTCTTCCTGCGCTCGGCCAAGCGCATGCCGCGGCGGGTCACCGAGGTGGCACTCGCCTTCAAGCGGGCACCACACCTCCCGTTCACCGCGACCGACACCGCGGAACTCGGCACCAACGCCCTGGTGATGCGGATCCAACCCGACGAGGGCGTCACGCTCCGGTTCGGGGCGAAGGTTCCGGGCACCCAGATGGAGATCCGCGAGGTGTCGATGGACTTCGGCTACGGCGGGTCGTTCACCGAGTCCTCCCCCGAGGCGTACGAGCGCCTCATCCTCGACGTGCTGCTCGGTGATCCGCCGCTGTTCCCGCAGCACGAGGAAGTGGAACTCAGCTGGAGGATCCTCGATCCGGTCATCGAGTACTGGGCCGGCCTCGAGGAGCAGCCGGAACAGTATGATTCAGGCACCTGGGGTCCCGCGTCGGCGCATGACATGCTGGCCCGGGACGGCTTCAGCTGGCGCAGGCCCTGAGGAGGACCGGCACATGATCATCGAACTGACCGACACGTCGTCGCGCGAGGTCGCGACGGCGCTCACCAACGCCAAGCGCACCACTGGCGCCAGCGGCCTGGTCCTCACCCTGATCATCGCCACCCCCGCCGAGAACTTCGACGCGGCGCTCGAGGCCGCCAAGACCTCGGCGACCGCGCACCCCTCCCGGGTGATCGTCGTGACGTACTCCGACGAGGCGTCCTCCCGGCTCGACGCCACCATCGAGGTCGGCGAGGACATGCCCGGCGATCTCATCGGCCTCAAGCTGCACGGCGAACTGCGCTACCACGGGGACTCGATCTGTCTGCCGCTGCTGCTGCCCGACTCCCCCACCATCGTGTGGTGGCCAACGGAGGCCCCGGACAGGCTGGTGGACTCCCCCATCGGCCGCCTCGCGGACCGGCGCATCACCGACGCCGCCGGTTGCCACGACCCGCAGGGCGCCCTCCTGCGGAGGGCCCGCAACCACACCCCCGGGGACACCGACCTCACCTGGACCCGCCTCACCCGCTGGCGCGCGCTGCTCGCGGCGGCCCTCGATCAGACGGGCGCCCCCGTGACCGGCGGACATGTCGTGTCGGCCCCCGACAACGCCCCCGCCACGCTGCTCGCCGCCTGGCTGAGCGACCGGCTCCAGGTCCAGGTGGAACGCGCCGACGGCGAACACCCCGGCGTCAACGAGGTACGGCTGTTCACCGACGAGGGGGACATCACCCTGCGTCGCGTCGCCGAGGGCACGGCCCTCTACCAGGTGCCCCACCAGCCACAGCGGACGGTGGCGCTGCGCCGCCGCCCCCTCACGGATCTGCTCACCGAGGAACTGCAGCGCGTCGACGCCGACGAGGTGTTCGAGGCGGTCACCCGGCGGCTCGTGGCCGACGCGGAAGGGAACTGAGCCATGTACACACGCGTAGTCCGGCTCCCGTCGGCCGCACTCGTCAGCGAGGTCGTCGCCCGGCGCCTCCTTCAGCGGCTCATCGAGTTGCAGCGGACCCGCCCGATCGTCCACGTGTGTCTGACCGGCGGGAACGCGGCCAACGCCATGTACGAGCGGTTCGCGGAACTGGCCAAGGGTTCGGAGCTCGACGCCTCGAAGCTGCAGCTGTGGTGGGGCGACGAGCGCTTCCTGCCCGCCACGCATCCCGACCGGAACTCGCTGCAGGCGGTGTCGCGCCTCGCGCGGACCGTGTCGATCAAGTCGGCGGACACCCACATGATGGCCGCGCAGGACGGGCGCAAGGATCCGCACGAGTGCGCGGCCGAGTACGAGGCCGAACTGGACGGGACGCACTTCGACATCACGCTGCTGGGGATCGGCGAGGACGGGCACACCGCGTCGCTGTTCCCCGATCATCCGAGTTCGGAGGCCACATCACGTCTGGTCATCGGTGTCACGGACGCCCCGAAGGCGCCCGCCGAGCGGATCACGTTGACGCTGGCCGCACTGAACCGCTCCGACGAGATCTGGGTGATTGCGACCGGGGCGGCGAAGGCGTCTCCCGTTGCGCGAGCCCTCGGCGGCGACGAGCGGTTGCCGGCGACCGGGGTGCGGGCCGAGACGGCCACGATCTGGTTCCTCGACGATGAGGCGGCCGACGGGCTACCCGAGCAGTACCGCTGCCCCGAGTAGCCCGATGGATTCGCTCAGTAGATGATCTCGCCCGCGGCGCGGCGGGCGCGGAGCAAGGACACGGCCTCGTCGAGGATCTGCGCAGCCTCGGCGTCGGAGCGGCGCTCCTTCACGTAGGCCAGATGCGTCTTGTAGGGCACGATCTTCGGCGGCGGCGGCGGGTTCTCCTGATCCATGTTCGCCGGGAGCCCGCAGCGCGGGCAGTCCCACGACTCCGGGATCTGTGCGTCCGCCGCGAAGGCCGGCCGGGTCACGTGCCCGCTGGCGCAGAAGTACGAGACGTGGGTACGGGGCGCGGAATCCCCGCGCTCAGCCTCACCCATGGGACCGGCGCCGACACGGCTGCCGCGAATGGCGTTGCCACCTGCCACTTTGTTGTTCTCCTCAGATCGTGATGAATGTCGTGCCCGGCTCAGGCGCCGATGCTGTACAGCACCAGCAGCCCGATGATGGTGAGCAGCCACGTCAGCGACAGCACCACCGTGATCCTGTCGAGCCGGCGCTCCGCCGTCGAGACTCCGCCCATGGAGCTCGACATGCCGCCGCCGAACAGATCTGACATGCCTCCGCCACGACTCTTGTGCAGGAGGACTGTGGCGGCGAGCAGGACGCTGAGGACGATCAGGATGATCGAGAGCGTCGTCACCGGCCAGGACACGAGGGGGACAATCACGCGCCCAAGCCTATCCGACGACGCGCGGGATTCCACATCCGCCCCCGCGCCTACGACGACGCGGGCGGCGCGGGGCCGTGTGGCCCCACGCCGCCCGCGTCGGTGGTCTGCTCAGAACTGGTAGAAGCGGACGATGCCCGCGAACTCCTCGGGCTTGAGGCTGGCGCCGCCCACGAGGGCTCCGTCGATGTCGGGCTGGGCCATGATCTCCGCGACGTTGGCGGCCTTCACGGAACCGCCGTACTGGATGCGAACGGACTCGGCGGTCGCCTCGTCGTACAGCGCGGCGACCTCCTTGCGGATGGCGCCGCACACCTCCTGCGCGTCCTCGGGGGTCGCGACCTCGCCGGTGCCGATGGCCCAGACGGGCTCGTAGGCGATGACCAGGCCGGCGACCTGCTCGGCCGAGAGACCGGCCAGGCAGCCGCGGACCTGCTCGAGGGTGTACTCGACGTGACGGCCCTCCTTACGGATGTCAAGGCCCTCACCGACGCAGATGATCGGCGTGATCCCCGCGGCCAGGGCCTTGAGGGCCTTGGCGTTGATGATCTCGTCGGTCTCGCCGTAGTACTCGCGGCGCTCCGAGTGGCCGACGACGACGTAGCTCACGCCGAGCTTCGACAGCATCGAGGTGGAGATCTCGCCGGTGTAGGCGCCGTTGTCGTGCTGGGACACGTTCTGGGCACCCAGGGCGAACGGCAGACGGTCGCCGTCGATGAGGGTGCGGACCGTGCGCAGGTCGGTGAACGGGGGGATGAACACGGCCTCGGACTTCGACGGGTCGTAGTCCTTGTCGAGCAGGGCGTAGTGGATCTTCTCCACCAGGCCCGTGGCCTCGATGTGGTCGATGTTCATCTTCCAGTTGCCGGCCATGATCGGCTTGCGGGTCATCAGTTGTCCTCCTCCAGAACGGAAATGCCGGGCAGTTCCTTGCCCTCCAGGAATTCGAGCGACGCGCCGCCGCCCGTCGAGATGTGACCGAAAGCGTCGTCGGCGTGGCCGAGGACACGCACGGCCGCGGCCGAGTCGCCGCCGCCGACCACCGTCAGTCCGTCGGCCTCGGTGAGGGCCTGGGCGACCGCAGCGGTTCCGTGGGCCAGTGCCTCGATCTCGAACACGCCCATCGGGCCGTTCCAGAACACGGTCTTGGCGCCCCTGATGGTTTCCGCGAACAGCTTCTCCGACTCGGGGCCGATGTCCAGGCCCTGCTTGCCGGCGGGCATCGCGTCCACGGCGACGACGTCGACGTCGCCGATGACCTGGCGGGCGTCGAAGTCCATGCCCTCGGCGACGCGCACGTCGACGGGCAGGAGGATCGTCTTGCCCGCGGCCTTTGCCTGCTCGAGGTAGCCCCTGCAGGTCTCGAGGTTGCTCTCATCCAGGAGCGAGGCGCCGATCTCGTAGCCCTGGGCCTTGAGAAAGGTGAACACCATGCCGCCGCCGATGACCAGCGTGTCGGCGACCTTGAGCAGATTGTCGATGACCGACAGCTTGTCGGCGACCTTGGCGCCGCCGAGGACCACGACGAAGGGGCGCTCGGGGGTCTCGGTCAGCTGCCGCAGCACGCCGACCTCCTTGTCGACCAGGTATCCGGCGGCGTTCGGCAGCAGCTTCGCGACGTCGTAGACCGACGACTGCTTGCGGTGCACGACGCCGAAGCCGTCGGAGACGAACATGTCACCGAAGGCCGCGTACTTGGCGGCCAGTTCCTGGCGGGCGGCCTCGTCCTTGGACTCCTCGCCCGGCTCGTAGCGGACGTTCTCCAGCAGGGCGACCTCGCCGTCGGCGAGCGACGCGACGGTGGCCTGGGCGGACTCGCCCACGACGTCGGCGGCGAGCTTGACGTCAACGCCGAGCAGCTCACCGAGGCGCGCCGCGACGGGAGCCAGGGAGAACTTGGGGTTGACCTGTCCCTTGGGGCGGCCGAGGTGCGCCATGATCACGACGCGGGCGCCGGCCTCGCGCAGCTTGGTGAGGGTGGGGAGGGCGGCGCGGATGCGGCCGTCGTCGGTGATGTTCTTCTCGGAATCCAGCGGGACGTTGAAATCGCAGCGGATGAGAACCCGGGTGCCGGTCAGATCGCCCAGATCTGCAACAGACTTCACAGTGAGCCTTTCTTGATGTCGTTGGGAGAGACGACGGCCCTGTGCTTCCCGCACGGGGAGCACAGGGCCGTCGAGTCAGACCATGTGGGGGTGGTTGATCAGAGCTTCGAGCCGACCATGGCGGTCAGGTCGACGAGGCGGTTGGAGTAGCCCCACTCGTTGTCGTACCAGCCGAGGACCTTGACCTGGTTGCCGATGACCTTGGTCAGCTGCGCGTCGAAGATGCAGGACGCGGAGTCGGTCTCGATGTCCTTGCTGACGATCGGGTCCTCGGTGTAGACGAGCACCTTGCCGTCGGCGGCGTTCTTGACGATCTCGTTGATCTCCTCGACGGTGGTCTCACGGGCGGCCTCGAAGGTGAGGTCGGTCGCGGAGCCGGTCGGGGTGGGAACGCGCATGGCGTAGCCGTCCAGCTTGCCCTTGAGCTCGGGGAGCACGAGGGAAACGGCCTTGGCGGCACCGGTGGTGGTGGGCACCATGTTGAGGGCCGCGGCGCGCGAGCGACGAAGGTCCTTGTGCGGGCCGTCCTGCAGGTTCTGGTCCTGCGTGTAGGCGTGGATGGTGGTCATGAGGCCCTTGACGATGCCGATGCTGTCGTTGAGAGCCTTGGCCATCGGGGCGAGGCAGTTGGTGGTGCACGACGCGTTGGAGATGATGTTGTGCGCCGCGGCGTCGTACTTGTCGTCGTTGACGCCCATCACGATGGTGATGTCCTCGTTCTTGGCGGGAGCCGAGATGATGACCTTCTTGGCGCCGGCCTCGATGTGGGCCTGGGCCTTGGTGGCGTCGGTGAAGAAGCCGGTGGACTCGATGACGATGTCGACGCCGAGGTCGGCCCAGGGCAGCTGGGCGGGATCCTTCTCGGCGAACGCCTTGATCTCCTTGCCGGCAACGGTCAGCGCGGTCTCGTCGAAGGTGACCTCGCCGGGGAAACGGCCCAGGATCGAGTCGTACTTGAGGAGATGGGCCAGGGTCTTGTTGTCGGTCAGGTCGTTGACGGCGACCACGTCGAGGTCGGCACCCGACGCGACGAGCGCGCGGAAGAAGTTACGGCCGATGCGGCCGAAGCCGTTGATTGCAACCTTAACGGTCATGAGGAAATCGATCCCTTTCAGCTACCTTGCACCCACGAGGGCGCATTCGGACAAGTTCATCCTAACCAGTGACCCGGTCGAGCACTATCGGGGGGTCCCAATTTTCTCGTGCCGGGGCGATCTCAGTCGGATTCGCGGAGCTCGGCGGGCAAGCCGGCCTCGGTGGAGGGGATGCCCCGCTCCTCCGCCAGCTTGTCGGCCGTCGCCAGGAGGCGCCGGATTCGGCCCGCGATGGCGTCCTTGGTGAGCTGCGGGTCGTGCAGCTTGCCCAGTTCCTCCAGGCTGGCCTGGCGGTGGGCCAGGCGCAGGCGGCCCGCCTCCTGCAGGTGCTCGGGCACTTCGTCACCCAGGATCTCCAGGGCGCGCTCGACGCGGGCGCTCGCGGTGACGGCGGCCTGCGCGGAGCGGCGCAGGTTGGCGTCGTCGAAGTTGGCGAGCCGGTTGACGCTGGCGCGCACCTCCCGGCGCTTGCGGCGTTCGTCCCACAGGATGCGCGTCTCGCCGGCGCCCATGCGGGTGAGCAGCTCGCCGATGGCGTCGCCGTCGCGCAGCAGGACACGCTCGACTCCGCGCACCTCACGGGACTTGACCGGGATGTCGAGCCGCCGTGCGGCGCCGACCAGCGCGAGGGCCGCCTCGGACCCGGGACAGGTGATCTCCAGCGCCATGGACCGGCCGGGCTCGGTGAGCGAACCGCGGGCCAGGAAGGCCCCGCGCCACATGCCGATCGCGTCGGCGGGCGACCCTCCGACGACGGCCGGAGGGAGGCCGCGGACCGGGCGGCGGTGGTGGTCGACGAGCCCGCAGAGGCGCGCCAGCTGCTCGCCGTCGCGGACCACGCGCAGGGTGTAGCGGGGCCCGCGCCGGACGCCGGAGGCGTTGATGACGAGGAGTTCGCTGTCGACGTGGTAGAGCTCGCCGATGAAGGTGCGCAGGCGGCGCGCGGCGGCGCCGGTGTCGAGCTCGGCCTCGACGACGATGCGTCCCCCGACGAGGTGCAGCCCGCCGGCGAACCGGAGCATGGTGGCGACCTCGGCGCGACGCACGGACGGGTGCGGCGCCGGCACGCTCGCCAGCTCGGACTTCACCTTCTGTGTCAGGGCCATGCGCGCAGTGTGCCACAACGCCGCAATCACCCGTCAGACGCCGATGACCTCACTGAAGACCGCCGCGAGCCGGTTCGGGTCGTGGGTGGTGGAACCGTCGCGGGACCGCACATCGGCCGTGACGAGCCGGCCGCCCATGGAAGTCACGTACGGGGCGAGGTGCTCGTCGGAGGCGAAGCTGCTGTCGGCGATCACCACGTCGAGGGTGAGGCCGGGCGCGTGCTCGGCGAGCAACTCGATGTGCCGCGACGGGGAGAAGCCGTCGGTCTCGTCCGCCGGGGCGATGTTGAGCACGAGGATCCGCTGCGCGTCCGTCTCGAGGACCGCCTTGGCGAGGTCCGGCACCAGGAGGTGCGGGATGACACTGGTGAACCACGACCCCGGGCCGAGGACGACGGAGTCCGCGGCACGGACCGCCTCGACGACCGCCGGGTGGGCCGGGGGCCGGTCCGGGATGAGGCGGACGTTCTCGACCGTCGCGCGGGTCTTGGCGATGGTGGCCTGCCCCGCCAGGGTGCACACCTCGTCGGGCGCGATGGGGTCGAGCCCGACGACGTCGGCCTCGATCTCCAGCGGCACGGCGCTCATGGGCAGCACCCGACCGCGGGTGCGCAGCAGGTCGGCCACCATGTCGAGGGCCTCGACTGGGTCGTCGAGCTGCTGCCACAGCCCCGCGATGAGGAGGTTGCCGATCGCGTGGCCGCCGAGCGGGCCGTCGCCGGGGAACCGGGCCTGCAGCACGCTCGCCCAGGTGCGCCCGACGTGGTCGTCGGAGCACAGCGCCGCGAGCGCCATGCGCAGGTCGCCCGGGGGGAGGATGTCGAACTCGTCGCGGAGCCGCCCGGACGAGCCACCGTCGTCGGCGACGGTGACGACGGCCGTGAGGTGGTCGGTGACACGTCGCAGCGCGGACAGCGAGGCGGACAGGCCGTGCCCTCCACCGAGCGCGACCACCGAGGGGAGCCGGTGGAGGCTCACTCCTTCCCCAGATCCCGGTGGAGGACCGTGGTGGGGAACCCGAGGGCGCGGAGACGCTGCGAGAGCTCCTCGGCCATCGAGGTGGAGCGGTGCTTGCCGCCGGTGCAGCCGATGGCGACGGTGAGCTGGCGCTTCCCCTCGGCGAGGTAGCCGTGCTCGACGCCCTGCAGCAGTTCGACCATGACCTCCTGGAAGCGCTGCGCGCCGTCCTGCTTGAGGACGTACTGGGCGACGTCGCGACTCAGGCCGGACTTGGGCCGCAGTTCGGGGATCCAGAACGGGTTGGGCAGGAACCGGACGTCGAAGACCATGTCCGAGTCGATCGGCACGCCGTTCTTGAAGCCGAAGGACATCAGCGCGATCTTGAGCCGGTCGGTCGCCTCGTCGCCGAAGTGGTTGGTGACGCGCTGCGCGAGCTGGCGGGCGGACAGGTGCGTGGTGTCGACGACGATGTCTGCCTGGGCGCGCTGGTCCGCGAGCAGGCGGCGTTCGCGGGCGATGCCCTCGATGAGACGGTCGCCGCCCTGGAGCGGCAGCGGGCGCCGGCTCGACTCCTGGCGCTGGACGATGATGTCGTCGGAGGCCTCGATGAACAGGGTCGTGACGGTGGAGCCGCCCTCCTTGAGCGCCGCGATGGCGCCCGGGAGCTGGTCGAACTGCTCCCGCGACCGCACGTCGGCGACGACGGCGATGCGCCGGATGCCGTCGGCGCGCAGGGTCTCGCTGAGGGTGGGCAGCATGACCGGGGGCAGGTTGTCGACGACGTACCAGCCGAGGTCCTCCATGGTGTGGGCCGCGGTGCGCCTGCCGGCACCGGACATGCCGGTGATGAGCGCGAACTCCTGCTGCACGTCGGTCATGCGGGCCAGCCTAGTAGCCCGGGGCCCACCCGTCGCACAGCCCGACTCCCCCGGCGGCGGGCGCCCGACGCCGGCCATACCTGCCGACACCTGCGCAATAGCGCTGGCGACAAGCAGCAAGGCTGGCGTCCGCGCGAACCCACGAGCAGAACCGCCAGCTAACAACGTGAGGGTGTCGAGGGGTGGGGCCGGGGCAGGTTGGGTGGGCGTCGCGACCGGACCGGCGCGGAGCGCCCGTCCCGGGAGCGTGGGCGGCCCGGCCCGCCAGCATGAGGGTGGCGAGGGGTGGGGCCGGGGCAGGTTGGGTGGGCGTCGCGACCGGACCGGCGCGAAGCGCCCGTCCCGGGAGCGTGGGCGGCCCGGCCCCACCCCTCGACACCCGGCCCCGGGCACAGTTCCGCTGCGGGCGGCGGGCCGTTTCGACGCGACGGGCGCTCCGCGGCGGTCGGCTAGTCCGAAAATGGTCGTGACGTGCGCAGAGTCATGACCACGATCTAGACGGTGGCGGGGGTGAGCTGGACGTCGTAGCCAAGATCGTGGAGTGCTCGGGTGAAACGGCGAATGTTGCGTTGCTGGTCAACGCGGCTGGTGTACCAGTCCTTCCCGAGAT
>JAUHXZ010000058.1 GCA_030426725.1 Actinomycetes bacterium | reverse complement strand
GTCGACGATGTCGTACCAGTCACGCTCGATCACCCGGGCCCCGCAGCCCGGACAGGTGGTGGTGTCCCCCTCCGGATCGTGCACGTTTCCGGTGTACACGTAGCGCATGCCGCTGGACCGGGCGATCCGCCGGGCACGGGCGAGGGTGCTCGGCGGGGTGGGCGGCACGTCGCTCATCTTCCAGTCGGGGTGGAAGGCGCTGAAGTGCATCGGCGTGTCCGGCCCGCAGTGCTCATGGACCCAGCGGGTGAGCGCGTCGATCTCCTCGTCGGAGTCGTTGTGGCCGGGAATGAGCAGCGTGGTCAGCTCCATCCACGTGTCGGTGCTCGTCGCGACGTACTCGATGGTGTCAAGCACCTTGGCCAGCTCGGCGCCGCAGATCCGCTGGTAGAAGTCCTCGGTGAAGCCCTTGAGATCGATGTTGGCCGCGTCCATGTGCCGGTAGAACTCGGCGCGCGGCTCGGGGTTGATGTAGCCGGCCGTCACGGCGATCGCCCCGATCCCGCGCTCTCGGCAGGCGTCGGCCGTATCGATCGCGTACTCGGCGAAGATCGTCGGGTCGTTGTAGGTGAAGGCGACGCTGGAACAGCCGAGCCTCTGGGCCACCGTCGCGATGTCCTCGGGGGAGGCGGAGTCGGCCAGGGTGTCGATGTCGCGGGACTTGGAGATGTCCCAGTTCTGGCAGAACCGGCAGGTGAGGTTGCAGCCCGCCGTGCCGAACGACAGCACCGACGATCCCGGCAGGAAGTGGTTGAGGGGCTTCTTCTCGACGGGGTCGACGCAGTAGCCGCTGGATCTGCCGTAGGTGGTGGAGACGACTTCGCCGTCCTGGCAGGCGCGGACGAAGCACAGGCCCCGCTGGCCCTCGTGGAGGCGGCACGCGCGCGGGCACAGGTCGCACTGGACGCGGCCGTCGTCGAGAACATGCCACCAGGTGGTGGGGTGGGCGGACTCGATCGCGGCGCCGCCCCGTGTGCGTTCCGGTGTGGGCTTCATGCATCCAGGATGCGCCGATCCGGCGCTCCGCACCGGCAGGTCGCAAACCCGGTCGGGCGCGCTTGTCGCCGGAGTCAAGCGGCCGTCGGGCGTTCGAAGCCGGCGACGGACCAGACCGGTCCCCGGTGCTCCATGACGAGGCTCAGCCCGCTGCGTTCGGGGATCCCCAGCAGCGCGGAGGGCTCGTGGAGGTATCCACGGAACTCACGGCCGCGCAGGGCGTTCCAGCCGTTTGCCGCCCACAGCAACGCCCGCGACGCCGGGTTCACCCGCGGATAGCTCATCACCAGCCGCGACCGTGCGTGGTCGCCCGCGGCGGCCAGCAGGGCCTCGCAGTCCGGGTAGCAGCAGACCACCCGCTTGAGCACCACGACGTCGGCCGGCGGTACGGCATCCGGAGTCCGAGCGATATCCACCTGCTGGCGCGTCAGGCGCCCCTCAACTCCGTAGCGCTGGGCGAGGGCGCGTGCCGACTCCTCATAGTTCGGCGACAGGTCCAGGCAGGTGGCCCGGTCCGCGCCCCGGCGGAGCAGATCGATGCACAGGGACCCCACGCCCCCACCGATCTCCAGCACCGAGGTGCCCTCGACCCCCCGTGTCTCCAGGAATCCGGCCATGCGGCCGGCCACCCGGCTCAGTCCGCGGCGCACGTAGCTGCGGGCTGTGGACTCGGCGAAGGCCGGGGAGAACTCCTCCCCGTAGACGTTCCCGCCAGAACAGCACTCCATGACATCCTCGTCCCGTCGCTCTCAACGCTAGCGCGCGATGAGGCATGGGAACTGGGTCACCGGGATCTGCCATGCACGGCCTGGCTCCCCGGGCAGGAGTCGAACCTGCTGCGCTTATCCTGATTCAAAGTCAGGCGGGCCCTGCCGAAAGACCAACCGGGGAACGGCCCCTGCCGGGGCCTCCGACGAGTCTATACATCGCGCCCTCCGCGCAGCCACCGACACGACACCCCGGACGACGCGGGACGGTTTTTGTCGGACGTGTGTTCTATTGTGTGAGTATGGACGTGGACCTGGGGCGGCGGCTGGCCGATGAACTCCTCGCCGCGCGTGACGCCAAGCGACGCGCGGAGGCCGAGGAGCTGCGCCTGGTCACCCAGCTGGCCGTCGCCTACCACCTGGACGCGGACGACGAGGACATTCACGACGCGCTCTACGAGCAGGAGCTGCCGGTCGGCGGCCCCGGCTGCCCGCTGGTGTCCGAATGGTTCGCGCTCGAACTCGCCGGGCTGCTGGCCTGCACCACGCGGCAGGCCACCACGACGATCAGCCGCGCGCTCAACCTGCGCTACCGCCACCCCACGCTGTGGACGGCGGTCCAGCAGCTCCAGGTCGACGTCCCACGAGCCGCCGCTGCCGCCAACCGGTGCGCCCAGCTGCCTCTGGACATAGCCGACGGCGTGAGCGCACGCTGGCTCCAGCTCCAGCACCGCTACAGCTGGACGGGCGCTATGCAGCTGATGGACCGGCTCGCCGCCGAGCTCGCCCCCAAGCTGGCCGAGAAGCGCGAGCAGGAGGCCCTCGACGCGCGGTACGTCTCGGTCAGCCGCTACCGGCAGGGCTCCATGCAGGTCTCGGCCCAGCTCGACGTTCTCGACGCGAAGTACCTCGACGCGGCCATCGAACAGCTCGCCGGGCTCCTCGGTGAGGACCCGAACACCGACGGTTTCGGCAAGGACCGCCTCCGCGCCAAGGCGCTGGGCGCGCTGGCCCACCCCGCCTATGCGCTGGCCCTCCAGCAGCAGGCCGCGGCCCAGCCGCCGCTCCCCCAGCCTTCGGGGGCCCCGGCAGTCGACGGCCAAGCCGACGACGATCCCGACGCCGAGCGCCGTCCCCACCCGGCGGGCTGCCCCGGCCACGCCTGCGGCACCATCACCGTCCCCCTCGCCAAGCTCCGCCCCACCACCGAGGTGTTCATCCACCTCCCGGCGGACTCGGTGACGGGCCTCGCGGGCCCCGCCCGCATCGAGAGGGCCGGCCACCTCACGCAGGCCACCCTCGCCCGCCTGCTCGG
Organism: Actinomycetes bacterium; assembly: GCA_030426725.1. GTDB lineage: Bacteria > Actinomycetota > Actinomycetes > Propionibacteriales > Propionibacteriaceae > Arachnia. The sequence goes on along the minus strand of JAUHXZ010000058.1, from coordinate 12,071 downwards.
GGACAAGCAGGTCAACCTCACGGTCAAGCCGATCATCGACCTGCCCGAACTCCCCGCGGAGGACCAGTACCGTCCCAGCACCCGCATGCGCGAGGCCGTCTGCCAGATCTTCACCACCGAGGCGTTCCCGCACTCCACCACCCCGGCCCGGGGGCTGGAGGCGGACCACACCATCGCGTACCGCGTCGCGGGGCCACCGGGCCAGACCTCCACGGGGAACCTCGCGCCGCTGCGCACCCGCATCCACCGCGCCAAGACCGCGGGCCACTGGCACGCCGAGCAGGATTCCCCGGGCCGAGTCACCTGGCGCACCCCGCTGGGCTACACCTACCTCGTCACCCCACAGGGCACATTCCCACTCCGAAGCTGTCCCCAGCCGGGAACGCGTCCGGGAAAACCGGTGCGCGCCCGCACACAGCGGGGGCAGACTCGTCACTCGAAAGGGAGCTCACCATGACCGACGACAAGGTGCGGTGCTTCGGCGCCGACGACCCGCTCTACCGGCGCTACCACGACGAGGAGTGGGGCCGGCACGTTCCGGACTCGCCCGACGAGCGGGCCATGTTCGAACGCCTGTGCCTCGAGGGTTTCCAGGCGGGCCTGTCCTGGCTGACCGTCCTGCGGAAGAGGGAGGCCTTCCGGGGCGCCTTCGACGGCTTCGATCCTGCACGGGTCGCCGCCTTCGACGAGGCGGACGTCGAGCGCCTCATGGCGGATCCAGGCATCATTCGCAACCGGGCCAAGATCAACGCCACCATCGGCAACGCCCGAGCGCTGTTGAAGCTGCATGACGAGGGCCTTCGGCTCACCGACCTCATCGCGGAGCACGCCCCACCGGCCCGCACCCGGCCGCCGCTGACGTTCGACGACGTCCCCTCCCAGACCGAGGGGTCGGTGGCGCTGAGCAAGGCGCTGAAGAAGCACGGCTTCCGCTTCGTCGGGCCCACGACGATGTACGCGACGATGCAGGCCGTCGGCATGGTCGACGACCACATCGCCGGCTGCTGGCTGTCCGCGGCACCCTCTCGCGGCTGACCGCGCCGCCGGGGACGTCCGGGCCTGTCAGCGCGGCGTCGTGAGACAATGGACGTCGTGTCGACCCGCCAGCCCGCCCGCGCCCGCCGTTCCCGCACTCGGATGACGGCGGCACAGCGACGCGAGCAGCTGCTGGAGATCGCCCGGGAACTGTTCGCCGAGCGCGGCTACGAGGGCACGTCCGTCGAGGAGATCGCGGCCCGCGCGGGCGTCTCGAAGCCCGTCGTGTACGAGCACTTCGGCGGCAAGGAGGGCGCCTACGCGGTGGTGGTGGACCGCGAGACGCAGGTACTGCACTCCGCCATCCGCACAGCGCTGACCACCCCGAACGCCGGCGCCCGCGAGCTCCTGGAGCGCGGCGCCATGGCCCTGCTCGACTACATCGACCGCTGCCCCGACGGCTTCCGCATCCTCGCCCGCGACCCGTCCACGGGTCAGTCCTCGGCCCCGGCGGCGCAGCCGAGCGGCTCGTTCGCGTCGATCCTCAGCGACATCGCCGTCCAGGTGGAGGACATCCTCGCCGGCGAGTTCGAGCGCACCGGCCACGACCCGCAGTTCGCCGGCCTCTACGCGCAGGCCCTCGTCGGCCTCGTCGCGCAGAGCGGGCAGCAGTGGCTGGAGAACCGCGAGCCGTCCCGCCTCATCGTCGCGAGGCACCTCATCAACCTGGCGTGGAACGGCATGGCGCACCTGCAGCGCGAACCCCGGCTCGTCATGGAACGCAAGGACCGGCTCAAGGCGGTGCCGGCACCTGAGGAGAAGGACGAACCCGAGCCGGACGGTCAGTCCGAGGCGAGCAGCAGCGCCCTCAAGTAGCCGGCGAGCCGCTCGCGGTCGGGCGCGTCCCAGCCATCGAGCATCTCGGACTCCATGTCGAGCAGCGTCGCCAGCGCTGCGTCGACGAGCGCCAGCCCCTCGCGGGTCGGGGTCACCAACGTGCCGCGACCGTCGTGAGGATCCGGATCCCGCCGGACGAGGCCCTTGGCCACCAGCCGGTCCACCCGGTTGGTCATGGTGCCGGACGTGACGTGCGTCTCGCGGATGAGCTGCCCTGGCGACAACCGGTACGGCTCCCCGGCACGCCTCAGCGCCGCCAGCACGTCGAACTCCCAGCCCTCGATGCGGTGCCTCGCGAACGCCTTCTTCCGGTGCTCGGCGAGGATGCCCGCGAGACGGTCGATGCGCGACCAGATGTGCATCGGCGCCAGTTCCAGATCCCCCCGCTCACGGCTCCAGGCGGCGACGACCTCGTCCACCTCGTCGCTCACGGCAGCACCTGGGCCCCGGGCACGGGGCCGAACGCCCGGCGCAGCGCACGAACGCCGCTGAACACCCCGAGCGCCTCGGCGAGTTCGACGCTGTGCGCGTCGGAACCCGCGAGGAACGCGCAGGTCGGGCCGGATCCGCTGACGATCGCCCCCAAAGCCCCGGCCTCCAGTCCGATCTCGAGAGTGCGGGCCAACGTGGGCAGCAGCCGGATGGCCGGGGCCTCGAGGTCGTTGATGAGCGACGCGCCCACCCCGGCGGCGTCGCCGTTGCGCAGCGCCTCCAGTAGCCCGACCGGGATCTCGGTGTCCTGCGGCGGGCTGACCCGGTCGAACTCCTTGAACACGGCCGGCGTCGACAACCCGGTGTGCGCGAGCGCGAGGGTCCAGTGGAAGGTGCCGCTCGACATGACCGGCGTCAGCGTCTCACCGCGTCCGGTCCCGATGGCGGTACCGCCGAGCAGCAGGAACGGGACGTCGGCCCCGAGCCGGGCCGCCAGGCCGTGCAGCTCGTCGTGGGGGGTGTCGAGCCCCCAGAGCGCGTTGCACGCCACCAGCACGGCGGCGGCGTCGGCGGACCCGCCGGCCATGCCGCCGGCGACGGGGATGCGCTTGCGGATCATCAGGTTCACCCCGAGGTCCCCGCGCCCGACGTGCGCGGCCAGCGCCTTGGCCGCCTTGATGGCCAGGTTGGTGTCGTCGACGGGCAGGAACCCGGCGCCCTCACCCTGGAACGCGAGCCGGAACTCGCCGGGGGGTGCCTCCTCCGCGATCACCTCGTCGCCGAGGGAGACCGCCTGGAAGACCGTGCCGAGGCGGTGATAGCCCTGCTCATCGGTCTCACCGACTCGCAGGGCGAGGTTCACCTTCGCTGGGACGCGAACCCTGACCGCAGCCACGCGTCGAACCTATCGCATGGGCGGGCGCGGGCCCAGCAATCCCTACCCGGTGGGACCGGCGAGCCGCTCCGCAATGGCGGCGAACCCGGCGATGTCGAGTTTCTCGCCCCGCAGTTGGGGGTCGATGCCGGCGGCCTCGATGGCGGCGCTCGCGGCGGCAGCGGAGCCCGCGATTCCGCCGAGCGCGGCCCGAAGCATCTTGCGGCGCTGCGCGAACGCGGCGTCGATCACCCGGAACGTGTCCTGCCGCGACGCCGACGTCTCCGGCGCCGCCCGGCGGGTGAGCCGCACGAGTCCCGAGTCGACGTTGGGCACGGGCCAGAACACCTTCGGCGGCACGGTGCCCGCGCGCGACGCCTCGGCGTACCAGGCCAGCTTCGCGCTCGGCACGCCGTAGGTGCGGCTGCCGGGCGGCGCGACGAGCCGGTCGGCCACCTCCAGCTGCACCATGACGAGCCCGCGCTGCCAGCCGGGGAACAGCTCCATCATCCGCAGCAGCACCGGCACCGACACGTTGTACGGCAGGTTCGCCACGAGCGCCGTCGGGTCGGGGCCGGGCAGTTCGGTCACCTCGAGGGCGTCGGCGCCCACCACCACCAGCCGTTCGGCCACCTCGTCGCCCATCCGCTCCCGGACGGTCCGCTCGAGTCGCTCGGCGAGCCGGTCCTCGATCTCGACGGCGACCACCCGGGCGCCGGTCTCCAGCAGCCCGAGCGTCAATGAACCGAGGCCGGGGCCGATCTCCAGCACCACGTCGTCGGCCGTCACCCCGGACAGCGAGACGATGCGCCGCACCGTGTTCGGATCGACGACGAAGTTCTGCCCGCGCTGCTTGGTGGGCCTGAGATCCAGCTCTGCGGCGATCCGGCGCACCGAGTTCGGGTCGAGCAGCCCCCGGTCAGTCACCGCTCCCCCAGCCGTAGGCGGCGTCCGTGTTCGCGACGACGCGGTCGCAGAACCCGGCCAGGTCCTGCCCGAGCAGGTCGGCGAGGAACCGGACGGTGTGCGGCATGAGATAGGGCGCGTTCGGCTTCCCGCGCCGCGGCGCCGGAGTGAGGTACGGCGCGTCGGTCTCGACGAGGATCCGGTCCAGTGGCGTCACCTGCGCGGCCTCCCGCAGCGACCCGGCGGACCCGAACGTCACCACCCCGGGGAACGACAGGTAGGCACCACGGTCGAGGCAGCGGCGCGCGAAGTCGGCGTCGCCGGAGAAGCAGTGCATGACCACCCGTTCCGGGACCCCTTCGTCGTCGAGGACCCGCAGGATGTCGTCGTGGGCGTCGCGGTCGTGGATGACGAGCGTGCGGTCGTACTCCTTGGCCCACCCGATGTGTGCGCGGAACGACCGCTCCTGCGCGACGTGCCCGTCGGCGTCGCGGGTGCGGTAGAAGTCGAGACCGGTCTCACCGACGCCGACGACGCCCGGCTGCGCGACGAGCGGCTCCAGCAGCGCCAACTGCTCGTCGAGTCCGGCGTCGCCGCCGGCCGCGCGAATCCGGGCCGCATCGTTGGGATGGATCGCGACGGTGGCCCGCACGGTGGGGTACCTGGCCGCGAGGTCGACGGCGTCGCGCGAGCTCGGCACGTCGCAGCCCACTTCGATGACGCGACCTACACCGACCTCGGCCGCGGCCCGCAGACTCTCCGCGACCGTCAGCCCGGAGAACTCCTCGGTGGAGAGCAGGTGCGTGTGGTTGTCGACGACGGGCCGCGGCAGCGCATCCGGCAGCGCCGGCAATCCGAGGGTCTCGACGGTCACTGGGCGTTCTCCTTGTCTGCCACGGCGGCGGCGTACAGCTCCTTGCGGTTGGCGCCCGTGAGCCGCGCCACGTCCGCGACCGCCGCGGACAGTTTCGCACCTTGGGCCCGCGCCTGCCGAACCATCGCCAGCGCGTCGTCGGCCGACGCCTCCACCGGCTGCGCACCTTCGACGACGACGGTGACCTCGCCGCGCACCCCGTCGGCGGCCCAGTCGGCCAACTCGGCAAGCCCGCCGCGGACCACCTCCTCGTACGGCTTGGTGAGCTCCCGGCATACGGCGGCGCGCCGGTCGGCGCCGAGCGCGGCGGCGGCATCGCGGAGGAAGTCCGCCGTGCGGTGCGGCGCCTCGAAGAACACCATCGTGCGCGGCTCGGCCGCCAGCTCGGCGAGCCGACGGCCCCGCTCCCCGGCCTTGCGCGGCAGGAACCCCTCGAAGCAGAACCGGTCCACCGGCAGCCCGGAGACGGCGAGCGCGGTCAGCACCGCCGACGGCCCCGGCACCGCGGTCACGCGCATCCCCGCCTCGACGCAGGCGACCACCAGCCGGTAACCCGGGTCGCTCACCGACGGCATCCCCGCGTCCGTGACCAGCACGACGCTCTGCCCCTCCTCGATCGCCGCCACCAGATCCGGGGTCCGCGACGACTCGTTGCCCTCGAAGTAGCTCACCACCCGCGCCGTCGGCTCGATCCCGAGCCGCTTGGTGAGCAGCACGAACCGGCGGGTGTCCTCCGCAGCGATGACGTCCGCCCCCAGGAGCGCGTCGCGCAGCGTCTTGCTGGCGTCGTCGGACGAGCCGATGGGTGTGCCGGCCAGGATCAGCGCTCCGCGCGGAAGGGGGGTCATGCCGTCAGCCTATGATGCCTAGTGTGTTCCTGACGCCACCGACCCTGGGCGGGCGTCCGCGCGCCGGCGTCGCGGGGCCCGGCGTCCCGACGACCCTCCAGGCCCTCGACGACGGACGCCTGACGGACCGCGCCGCCGGCTGGATCGTCACGATCTCGATCACCGTCCTCGCCTTCCTGCTCCGGCTCTACCAGCTCGGCACCCCGCACGCCGTGATGTTCGACGAGACCTACTACGCCAAGGACGCGTGGGGGATCCTCGAGTCGGGCTACGAGCGCACCTGGGTCGACGGAGCCAACGAAATGATCCTCGCCGGGGACCTGTCCGGCATGCAGGAGGATCCGGCCTTCATCGTCCACCCCCCTGTGGGGAAGCTGCTCATCGCCGCCGGCGAGGCGATGTTCGGCATGAACCCGTTCGGCTGGCGGTTCATGGCGCTGATCTTCGGCACGCTCCTGGTGTTCTTCACCATCCGAATGGCGCGCCGGCTGTCCCGTTCCACGCTCGTCGGCGGCATCGCCGGCGTGCTGCTCACCTTCGACGCGCTGTCGTTCGTCATGAGCCGCATCGCCCTGCTCGACATTTTCCAGGCCGCGTTCGCCGTCGCGGCCATCGCCGCGCTCGTCGCGGACCGCGACTGGTTCCGGCACCGGCTCGCCGACCACCTCCGGGCCATTGGCGAGCCGGACCTCGATGGCCGGTTCGGCCCGCTCATGCTGTGGCGCCCGTGGCGGGTCGCCGCCGGCCTGCTGCTGGCGCTGTCGGTGTCTGTGAAGTGGAACTCCATCTACGTCGTCGCCGTCTTCGGCATCCTCGTCGTCGCCTGGGACCTCGGCGCCCGCCGCCTCGCCGGCGCCGGCCGGGCGCGCTGGTGGTCCCTGCTCATCGACGCCCCCATGGCGTTCGTCACCATGGTCGTCGTCATCGTGCCGGTCTACATCGCTTCCTGGTTCCTCTGGTTCGGCTCCGACGGCGGCTACTACCGCGACTGGGGCGCCGAGAACCCCGACAACCCGGTGGTGCAGCGCTTCGGCGAGGCCCTGGGCTCGCTGTGGCACTACCACGAGCAGATGTACGGCTTCCACACCGGCGACGGGATGATGGTCGACGCCACCCACTCCTACGAGGCGCACCCCGCCGGCTGGCTGGTCCTCGCCCGCCCCATCGCAATGTACGCCGTCAACGACATCGAACCCGGCACCGACGGCTGCGAGGCCGTCGGCACCACCTGCGTGAGCGTCGTCGTCGGCATCGGCACCCCCATCCTGTGGTGGGCGGCCCTGCTCGCGCTCGCCGCGGCACTGTTCTGGTGGGTCATCGGCCGCGACTGGCGCTTCGGCGTTCCGGTCCTCGGCGTCGCCGCCACGTGGATCCCGTGGTTCCAGTACGCCGGCCGCCCGGAGTTCTTCTTCTACGCCATCATGCTGATCCCGTTCAGCACGACCGCGCTCGCCATGGCGCTCGGCCGGTTCCTCGGCCCCGCCCACCACCCGCGACGTCGGCTCAGGGCCATGCTCGTCGGGCTGCTCGTCGCACTGGTGGTGCTCAACTTCGCGTTCTTCTACCCCATCCTCACCGGCGAGGTCATGAGCAGGCCCGCCTGGCTGATGCGGATGTGGTTCGGCAACGCCTGGATCTAGCCGCGCCGGAGCGCGCGCGTGCCGAGCGCCCGCAGCCGGCTGAGCGGCGGCAGCGAGTTCGGCGACCGCTCGGTGCCCAGCAGCAGCCCGGACAGGTAGTAGCCGCTGGCCGTCCCGTTCATCAGTTCACCGCGGCCGTTGCCGCGCGCGTAGAACCCGCCCGGGATCGCGGAGGCGCCGACGATGGGCCGCCCGTTGTCGCTCGGATCGATCGCCAGTCGCCCCGTCCGCTCGTTCTCCGCGCCGAACTCGCGGACGGCCCAGCGGGCCAGCTCGTCCTCTGCCTCGTCGATCGCCGACATCGCCACCTTGCGCCCCAGTAGCAGCGCCCGGTCGCCTTCGACGGGTCTGATCATCCAGGCCGGGCCCGTGGCCCCGAGCGAAACCTCCTGGACCGGGTGCGGCGGGCGGCAGTGCACCACCGGCACCCACTGCGGCGGCCCGACGCGCGCGGCCCTGCCCCACGGGCTCACGCCGAGGGTGTCGATGACCGCCACCCCCGTCGTGGAGCCGGGGTCCCGCGCCCACGCCAGGTTGTTGCGGAAGCCGATCCTCGTGACGCCGTCGCGACGCGCCATGTGCGTGACGGTGACCCCGTAGACCACCTTCGCGCCCGCGGCGACGGCCGCGGACCGCAGCGACACCGCGTAGGCGGCCGGATCGACAGCGACGGCGTCGGTGATGAGGGCGGCCCCGTCGGGCGCGAGCAGCAGGTCGACGTCGGCGCCCGCCGAGCGGAACAGCTCCGCGACCGCGCGGGTCTCCCGCTCGTCGCCGCCCGGCAGCGACCGGTCGCGCAGGTTGATGATCCGGTGATCCGGGTGGATGGCGCGGATCTCCGCCATGGCGGCCATGTTGCGGCGGGCGTGCTCACGCGCCGGATCCAGTCCGTAGGCGGTGGCCATCTGCGCCACCGTGGACGCGTGCCCGACCGCGGCTACACCGTGACCGATGGAGGCACTGCGGTCCTCGAGGTTGGGGTCCAGCACGATGACGTCGTATCCGCGGCGCGCGAGCCGGCGCGCCACGGTGAGCCCGGCGACAGTAGCCCCCAGGACCAGTGCGTCATGAACCATGCCCCAACCTTATCGCCGCCCGATAGGCAGACGCCGGTGCAGGGTGGGCGGACGCGAGGCAGTAGCGTATGGCCGACGAAAGGAATGCGCCCCATGTGGAAGTTGCACAACAACGGAGTCCTCGAACCGGAAGCAGTGGTCAAGCCCACCGAGAGGCTCTCCTGGGGCCGCACCGTCGGCCTCGGCGCCCAGCACGTGGTGGCCATGTTCGGCGCCACGTTCGTGTTCCCCCTCCTCATGGGGCTGAACCCGCAGCTCGCGGTCATGATGTCCGGCGTAGCGACCCTGGTGTTCCTGTTCGCCGTCAAGCACAAGGTCCCGAGCTACCTCGGCTCGTCGGCGTCGTTCGTCGGCGTCGCCACCGCGATCTACGCGGGAGGCGGTGACCCCGCCGACCTCACCGGCGCGCTGTTCGTCGTCGGCCTCACCCTGTTCATGGTGGGCCTCATCATCCACTTCGCCGGCGCCCACGTCATCCACAAGGCGCTCCCCCCGGTCGTCACGGGCGCGGTGGTCATGCTGATCGGCTTCAATCTGGCACCGGTCGTGGCGTCGGTGTACTGGCCGGTCGACCCGTGGCTGGCGTTCGTGGTCATGCTCATCGTCATCGCGCTGAGCGTGGCGCTGCGAGGCTTCATGGGCCGTATCGCGATCTTCCTGTCGCTGCTCGCCGGCTACGCCCTCAGCTGGATCTTCGACATGGTCCTCGGCCCGCTGACCAACGTGGCCGCCGACGGCACCGTCACCGAGCAGCTCCGCGTCGACTGGTCCGGTGTCGCTGACGCCGCCTGGTTCGGCCTGCCGCCCGTCACCGATCTGGCCAACTGGAGCTACGGCGCTACCGACAACGTCGTGGGACTCCACCTGCCCAGCTTCTCCCTGGCCGCCATCGTCGTCGCACTGCCCGTGGTCATCGCCCTCATCGCGGAAAACACCGGCCACGTCAAAGCCGTCGCCGAGATGACCGGCGACGACCTCGACCCGATGATGGGCCGCGCGATCGCCGCCGACGGCGCGGGCTCCATGATCGCCACCGTCGTGGGCGCCGGCCCCACCACCACCTACGCCGAGAACATCGGGGTCATGGCCGCCACCCGCGTCTACTCGACCGCCGCGTACGTCGTGGCCGCCGTCGTCGCGATCCTGTTCGGCTTCTCGCCCAAGTTCGGCGCCGTCATCTCCGCAACCCCGAGCGCGGTGCTGGGCGGCATCACCGTCGTGCTCTACGGCATGATCGGCCTGCTCGGCGCGAAGATCTGGAAGGAGAACCAGGTCGACTTCGGCAACCCGATCAACCTGATCCCCGCGGCCGCCGGCATCATCATCGGCGTCGGCGACGTGCAGCTGCCGTTCGGCGAGACCTTCTCCCTCGGCGGCATCGCGCTCGGCACCATCGTGACCGTCGGCGTCTACCACCTGGCCCGCGCCATCGCCCCGCAGAAGCTGCGGGAGGAGGCCGACGGCGCGTCGATCCTGTACGACGCACCCGGAATCTACGTCGACGAGGACGACGAGCCCCTCCCCTGACGCTCCGGCCCGTCTTGCCCCGCCGCGATACGGTGGCGGGGTGGACGACCTGCAGCTGACCTTCCGTGACGCCATGGCCCGGGTGCCGGCGCCGGTGACGGTCATCACCACGACCGTCGACGGCGTCCCCACCGGCACCACCGTCTCGGCGTTCGCGTCGCTGTCGGTGTCCCCGCCCATGGTGGTGTTCGCCCTCGACAACCGGGGCGGCATGATCGCACGGGTCCGCGCCGCGGGCCGAGTTGGCGTCAACATCCTCGCCGGCGGGCAGGACGACGTCGCGCTGCGGTTCGCGCGCCGGGACCTGACGGATCGCTTCGACGGCCTTGCCTGGCACGACGACCACGGACTCCCCCGCATCGACGGCAGCGCATCGTGGCTGCGGTGCGAGGACCTCCGGTTCGAACCCGGCGGAGACCACACCATCGTGCTTGGCACGGTCGCCCACGCCGTGACCGGCGGTGTCCGGTCGCTGGCCTACCACATGCGGCAGTTCCAGGCGCTCGAGCCGACGAGCGAGTGACCCCGCCGGGGCGCGAGGATCAGTCCTCGTAGTCCTCGTCGGAGACGTCCCTCGCGTCGCGGATGACCTGGGTCTTTGTGTCCGGCACGTCGTCGAGGTTCATGTCGCGGGTACGCAGCTTGCCGGCGTCCCAGCGCAGGAACGCGGCCGCCAGGATGGCCGCGATGCCCGAGGCGATGAGGATGGCGAGCTTCGCGCCCGTCGTGAGGGCCTCGTCGGTGAACGAGAGTTCCGCGATGAGCAGGGACACCGTGAAGCCGATGCCGGTGAGGAACCCGACGGGCAGAAGGTCGCGAAGGCCGATGCTGTCGGGCAGCCGCAGGGGCGTCAGCCTGGTGACGATCGCGGTGGCACCGAGCACGCCGAGCAGCTTGCCGAGCACCAGTCCCAGCACGATGGCCAGCACCACCGGCTGGAAGATGGCGCTGGCCGCGCCGTCGCCGGCCACCAGCGAGACACCGGCGGAGAAGAAGGCGAACAGCGGCAGCGCGATGCCTGACGAGAACGGGCGCACCTCGTGCTCGTAGTGGTGCGTGCGGGGATGGGCCTCGCCGTGCATGGCCATGGCCGGGACGGTGAACCCGAGGAGCACGCCCGCGATGGTGGCATGGACGCCTGAGGCGTGCATGAGGGCCCAGGCGACGAACGCGAGCGGCAGCAGCAGCCACGCGTAGGGCCGACGCGACCGCACGATGAGCCCGAAGACCGCCACGACGCCGACCGAGGCGAGCAGCAGCAGCGGCTCGAGATGGTCGGTGTAGAACACGGCGATGATGATGATCGCCAGCAGATCGTCGACGACGGCCAGCGTGAGCAGGAAGGTGCGGATGGCGCGCGGGAGACCGCGGCCGAAGATCGCGAGCACCGCGATCGCGAAAGCGATGTCGGTGGCGGTGGGGATGGCCCAACCGTCGATCGCCGCGGTGTCACCGCTGGCGAAGATGACCACGGCGAAGATGATGGCCGGCACGGCCATACCGCCCACGGCCGCGAAGATCGGGACGCCCGCCTCCTTGGGGGAGCGCAGGCTGCCGGCGACGATCTCATGCTTGAGTTCGACGCCGACGATGAAGAAGAACACCGCGAGGAGGCCGTCGGCGGCCCACTTGCCCAGCGTCAGATCGAGGTGGAAGGCCTCGGGGCCGACGACGATCTTCGTCAAGTCGATGTAGGACTGGTAGAGCGGGGAGTTCGCCCAGACGAGTGCGATGATCGCGGCGGCCAGCAGCAGAACGCCGCTGGTGGTCTCCAACGTGACCCACCGGCGGACACGCTCGCGCGCGGTGAGGGTGGACGAGTGACTGGCCATCAGGGCTCCTTCCGGTCGGTCGTCGCGGCGGGGTCGCCGGAACGTCGCCGACCCGACTTCCCGGTACACCGGTGCCCTAGGTTACCGAAGTCGCGAGGTCGCCCGAACCGGGTGTTCAGCCGGCTTCGGGGTCCGCGCCGCCTCGCGGAGGTTCCGCGGCCGCGGTCTGCGCGGCGAGCGCCTCGCGGAG
>JAUHXZ010000057.1 GCA_030426725.1 Actinomycetes bacterium | reverse complement strand
CTCACCGCGACGGAGAAAGACCGCATGCGTGCGCTGTTCGCCGAGCGGATCTTCCCGGTCCTCACTCCGCTGGCGGTGGATCCGTCGCACCCGTTCCCCTACATCTCGGGCCTGTCCATCAGCCTGGCCGTCCTGCTGAAGAACCCGCAGACCGGCGCGCGGCAGTTCGCGCGCGTCAAAGTTCCGCCGGTCCTGTCCAGGCTCGTCAAGCTCGGCGAGGGCCGCTTCCTGCCGCTCGAGGAGGTAATCTCCCGGCATCTGCGGCAGCTGTTCACCGGCATGCAGGTGCTCAGCCACACTACGTTCCGGGTCACGCGCAACGAGGACATCGAAGTCGAGGAGGACGACGCGGAGAACCTCCTCTTCGCGCTCGAGAAGGAGTTGCTGCGCCGCAAGGTCGGCCGCCCGCCCGTCCGGCTCGAGGTCGAGGACGACATCGACGAGTACATGCTCGAGATGCTGATGGCGGAACTCGACGTGCGCGAGAACGAGGTCTTCAGGCTCTCCGCCCCGCTCGACCTCACCGCCCTGTTCGCGCTGGCGGACTCGCAGCGCGAGGACCTCAAGTACGCGAACTTCCTCCCCATCACCCACCCGGATCTCGCCGAGGTGGAGAGTGCCAGCCCGGCCGACATGTTCAAGGCGCTCAAGCTGCGCGACGTGCTGGTCCAGCACCCGTACGACTCGTTCGCCACGTCGGTGCAGCGGTTCATCGAGCAGGCCGCGGCTGATCCCGCCGTGCTGGCGATCAAGCAGACCCTCTACCGCACCTCCGGCGACTCGCCGGTCGTCGATGCGCTCATCGAAGCGGCTCAGGCCGGCAAGCAGGTCCTCGCCGTCGTCGAGATCAAGGCGCGCTTCGATGAGCAGAACAACATCGACTGGGCTCGCAAGCTGGAGAAGGCCGGCGTGCACGTCGTCTACGGCATGGTGGGTCTCAAGACGCACTGCAAGCTGGCGATGGTCGTCCGCGAGGAGGCGGACGGGCTGCGCCGCTACGCCCACGTGGGCACGGGCAACTACAACCCCAAGACGGCCCGGCAGTACGAGGACATGGGCCTGCTGACGTCCAACCCGGTGATCACCGACGACGTGGCGCGTCTGTTCAACCACCTCTCGGGCATGACGCACGAGACGAACTACCGGCGCCTGCTGGTGGCCCCGCACGGCATCCGGTCCGGCCTGCTCGCCTACGTCGACCATGAGATCGCCAACCATCTGGCGGGCCGGCCGGCCGGGATCAAGCTCAAGATCAACTCACTGGTCGACGAGGCGCTGATCGACTCCCTCTACCGTGCATCCCAGGCCGGCGTGAAGGTCGACATCTGGGTGCGAGGGATCTGCACCATCAGGCCGGGCGTCCCGGGGCTGAGCGAGAACATCAGGGTGCGCTCGATCCTCGGCCGATTCCTCGAGCACTCGCGGGTGTTCTGGTTCGCCGGAGGCGGGCATCCCATCGTCGGCATCGGCTCCGCCGACATGATGCACCGCAACCTGGACCGGCGCGTCGAGGCACTCGTCGGGATCAGCAACCCTGGCCACGTGGCCCAGGTCGAGGACCTGTTCGAGATGGCCTTCGATCCGGGCACGGTCCATTGGGAGCTACGGGACTCCACCTGGTCCGCCCACACGACCGACGCCGACGGGAACCCCCTCACCGATCTTCAGGAGACGCTGATCCAGGAGACCGCGGCGAGGCGTTCCACACGATGAGCAAGCGCGCGAGGATCCGGGCCTCCGGAGCCGTCGTATTCCGCGGGGAGGGTGACGACCTCCAGGTCCTCATCATCCACCGCCCCAAGTACGACGACTGGACGCTCCCCAAGGGCAAGGGCAAGGCCGACGAACTGGCGCCCCACACCGCGGTGCGGGAGGTCGCCGAGGAGACCGGCGCCGTGGTCCGCCTGGGCCTTCGACTGCCGTCGGTGAAGTACCAGCTGGCCAAGGGCCCGAAGACCGTGTCCTTCTGGCGTGCCTCCGTCGTGGGGCACCTGCCCTGGAAGCCCAACGCCGAGGTGGACGAGGTGCTGTGGCTCCCCGTCGACGAGGCGATGCGCAGGCTGACGTACGCGGACGAGCGGCGTGTGGTGTCGGCCGCCCTGCTCACGTCGCACAGCACACCGCTGCTGCTCGTGCGGCACTGCAAGGCCATGCTCCGCAAGGACTGGACGGGCCCGGACCAGGAGCGCCGGCTGACCGGCCGAGGCCGCAGGCAGGCGCACGCCCTGATCCCGCTCCTGTCCGCCTATGGGGTCGAGCATCTGGTCTCGTCCTCTTCGACGCGCTGCGCCGACACCCTCCGGCCGTACGGCGGCGTCAGGGGGCTCCCGGTGGTCACCCACGATCTGCTCACCGAGGAGGAGGGCGCTCAGCGCCCCGACGAGGTCACCGGTTTCGTCTCGGGCCTGTTCCACGAGTTCCCAGTGCCCACCGCGCTGTGCGGACACCGGCCGGTGCTGCCCGCCATGCTGGAGGGGCTGGGTCTGCCCCCCCGTCCCATGGTGGTGTCCGAGGTGATGGTCGTGCACCGCGACGACCGCGGCGAGAAGCTCGCGGTCGAGGTCCACAAGCCCACCGCCTGACGCCGTCCTCACTACCTCACGACCGCGCGATTCACCTCAGACCTCGTCGGCCGTTCACCTGCTGTTCACCTCTCAACCGGCATCGCGTTACTTCGCTTCCCTAGATTCCGTCTCGGGAACGCGAGCAGTAACGCGTACCAGGGCCGCGAGGCCCGATCACCCGTCTTGGAAGGCATCACTCGAATGAAGCTTCGTCTGACCGCTGCACTCGGTCTGTCCGCTGCTCTCCTGCTCTCGGCCTGCGCGGCGAACGAGGGCACCACCGACACGGACGCCGCCGCCACCGGCGGTTCCTCGGAGGCCATGTCCGGTCTCGAGGGCACCCTCTCCGGCAAGGGCGCGTCGTCCATGAACTCCGCCCAGACCACCTGGATCGCCAAGTTCCAGGAGGCCAACCCGGGCGTCACCGTGAACTACTCCCCCGACGGCTCGGGCGCCGGCCGCGAGGCCTTCATGGGCGGCGGCGTCGACTTCGCCGGCTCCGACCGCGCGTTCACCCCGGAGGAGAACGTCGCCGGTGCCTCCGCGCTGTGCGCCGAGGGCGCCTACGCCTACGACCTCCCCGTCTACGTCTCCCCGATCGCCATCATCTTCAACGTCGAGGGCGTCTCCGAGCTCAACCTCACCCCCGAGGTCCTCGCCGGCATCTTCGCGGGCGAGATCACCAACTGGAACGACGAGGCCATCGCCGCCACCAACGAGGGCGTCGAGCTCCCCGACCTCACCATCACCCCCGTGCACCGCTCGGACGACTCGGGCACCACCGAGAACTTCACCGACTACATGCACGTCACCGCCGGCGACGTGTGGACCTACGAGGCCGACGGCGAGTGGCCGATGGACTCCGGTGAGGCCGCCAAGGGCACTTCCGGCGTCGTCGCCGCCGTTACCAACGGCGTCGGCACCATCGGCTACGCCGATGCCTCGCAGGCCGGCGAGCTGTCGGTCGTCAAGGTCGGCCAGGACGGCAACTTCTTCGGCCCCACCGCCGAGGACGCCGCCAACGCCGTCGCCAACTCCCCCGTCGAGGAGGGCCGCGAGGAGCACGACCTCGCCATCGCGCTCGACCGCGGCGCAGAGGGCTACGGCATCGTCCTGGTGTCCTACGCCCTGGCGTGCTCCGAGTACGCCGACTCGGCCAACACCGACCTCGTCAAGGCCTACCTGGGCTACATTGCTTCGGAGGACGGCCAGAACGACGCCGCCGAGACCGCCGGTTCGGCCCCGCTCGCCGATTCCCTCCGCGAGCAGGTCCAGGCCGCGATCGACAGCATCGCGTGATCCTCGGATCCGTCTGACCCACCCGGGCCGCGCCCCTCGTCGCGAGGGGCGCGGCTCGCCGGGCTCAACCCCGTTGAGCCCATCACCGCGGCACCCCATCCAGGAGAACCATGGCGAGCACCGAGACCGGGGCGACGAGCGAGTCGCTACCGCAGGATCCAACCAACGACCTCCAGAGCACCATCCATGGCAAGGCCCGCCTCGGAGACAAGGTGTTCCGGAACCTCTCCACGGGGTCCGGCACGCTGATCCTCGTCATCCTGGCCGCCGTCGCCACGTTCCTCGTCGGCCTGTCCATCCCGGCGCTCACCGCCGACCCCGAGGAACTCCAGTACGGCGCGTTCTGGGCGTACGCCCTCCCCTTCGCTTTCGGCACGGTGTGGGCGTCGTTCCTGTCGATGCTCTTCGCGGTCCCCGTCGCCATCGGCATCGCGCTGTTCATCAGCCACTACGCTCCCCGCCGCCTCGCGCAGGGCCTGGGATACGTCATCGACCTGCTCGCCGCGGTCCCCTCGGTCGTGTTCGGCCTGTGGGGCATCAACACGCTCGCCCCGCTGGTGCGCCCCCTGTACGTGTGGCTGGCCGACAACTTCGGAGACCTGCCCGTGCTCGGCTGGTTCTTCGCCGGCCCGGTGTCCGGCACCGGCCGCACCATCCTGACCGCGGCCATGGTGCTGGCGGTCATGGTGCTGCCCATCATCACCGCCATCTCCCGCGAGGTGTTCCTCCAGACTCCGCGCCTCCACGAAGAGGCATCCCTGGCGCTGGGCGCCACGCGCTGGGAGATGATCCGTCAGGCCGTCCTACCGTTCGGCACTCCCGGCGTCGTCTCGGCCTGCATGCTCGGCCTGGGCCGAGCACTCGGCGAGACAATGGCCATCGCCATGGTCCTGTCCCCCGCGTCGGTCATCTCGTTCGAGCTGCTGACGCCGAGCAACCCCAACACGATCGCGGGCAACATCGCACTCGCCTTCCCCGAGGCGTTCGGCCTCGGCGTCAACCAGCTCATCGCGACGGGCCTGGTGCTGTTCGTCATCACCCTGGCGGTGAACATGACGGCACGCTGGATTCTGGCGTCGCGCAAGGAATTCTCGGGAGCCAACTGATGACCGCGACCACCATGCCGACGACCACCGACAACCAGCTCACCGCCGGTCAGCTCCCCCGATTCAGCGCCATCGCCATGCTCGTCGTGGTCGTGGCCGTCGTGGCGGGCGTCATGGCGCTCTTCGGCACCCCGGCCATCGGCGCCGTGGTCATCGTGAGCGTGCTCGTCTTCCTCGCCGCGATGTACGCCCTCTCCTGGGCCGTCGAGGGCTCGCGCAGGGCCGCGGACCGAACCGCGGGCCACGTCGTCACCGGCTTCTTCGTCCTAGCGCTCCTGCCGCTGGTGTCGCTGGTCTTCTCGACCGTCGCCAAGGGCCTCGAACGCTTCGACGTGCAGTTCTTCACCTATTCGATGCGCAATGTCATCGGTGAAGGTGGCGGCGCGATCCACGCCATCTGGGGCACCATCATCGTCACGGGCCTGGCCACCCTCATCTCCGTGCCGATCGGCCTGTTCACGGCGATCTACCTCGTGGAGTACGCGGGGAGCAACAAGCTGGCGGCCGCGATCCGGTTGTTCGTCGACGTCATGACGGGCATCCCGTCGATCGTCGCGGGCCTGTTCGCCTACACGGTCTTCAGCCTCATCCTCGGCCCTGGTACCAACAGCGGCCTCTCGGGCGCGATCGCGTTGACGGTGCTGATGATCCCCACCGTGGTGCGCTCCGCGGAGGAGATGCTCCGCCTCGTCCCCAACGAGCTGCGCGAGGCGTCGTACGCCCTGGGCGTGCCGAAGTGGCTGACGATCGCCAAGGTCGTGCTGCCCACGGCCCTGGCGGGCCTCGTCACCGGCGTCGTGCTCGCCATCGCCCGCGTCATGGGCGAGACGGCCCCGCTGCTGGTCACCGCAGGCATCACCGCGTCGATGAACATCAACCCGTTCGCGGATCCGATGGCCACGCTGCCGGTGTTCGTCTACTACCAGTACATGACCCCCGGCGTGCCGCAGGACCCGTTCTACGCGCGGGCCTGGGCCGGTGCCCTCGTCCTCATCCTCATCGTCATGGGCCTCAACGCGATCGGCCGATTCATCGCGTGGAAGTTCGCCCCCAAGACCGGCCGCTGATCAGGAGACCTGAAGAAACATGTCAAAGCGAATCGAGCTGAAGGATCTCAACATCTTCTACGGCAAGTTCCACGCCGTGAAGTCGGTCAACATGACCATCGAGCCCCGCGCCGTCACCGCGTTCATCGGGTCGTCCGGCTGCGGCAAGTCGACGGTGCTGCGGTCGATCAACCGCATGCACGAGGTCATCGACGGTGCCTACGTCGAGGGGCAGGTCCTGCTGGACGGCGTCGACCTATACGACAAGGCGGTCGATCCGGTCCGCGTGCGCCGCCACATCGGCATGGTGTTCCAGCGCCCCAACCCGTTCCCCACCATGTCGATCCGGGAGAACATCCTGGCCGGCGTGCGGCTGAACAACTCGCGGATCAGCAAGTCCGACGCGGACGAACTGGTGGAGACCTCGCTGCAGGGCGCGAACCTGTGGAACGAGGTCAAGGACCGCCTCGACAAGCCCGGCTCGGGCCTGTCCGGTGGCCAGCAGCAGCGCCTCTGCATCGCACGCGCGATCGCGGTCTCCCCCGACGTCCTCCTCATGGACGAGCCCTGCTCGGCCCTGGACCCGATCTCGACCCTCGCGGTCGAGGACCTCATCCAGGAGCTCAAGGAGAACTACACCGTCGTCATCGTCACGCACAACATGCAGCAGGCGGCCCGCGTGTCCGACTCGACCGCGTTCTTCAACCTGAAAGCGCACGGGCAGCCCGGCGAGTTGATCGAGTACGGCCCGACGGAGAAGATCTTTCACAATCCCGAACAGAAGGCCACCGAGGACTACATCACCGGCCGCTTCGGCTGATCCCCGCCACCCGCTCCTCCGCAGCCCCGGGCCCCGCGCCCGGGGCTGTGTCGTCCACCCGGTGGAAGGTCACGGGCTCGGGGTCCTTGCCGCAGCTCAGCGGTGCCGATCCGCCGGTGGTGACCGTGGTCACGCGCACGGTGGCCCGGTGGTCCCCGTGCCGGAGGTGGACGCGATCCCCGTCGACCGAGCTGGAGAGGTCTGTTGGCTCCACGGGCCCGAAGCGTTCGAGAGCCCACGCCTCGGCCGCCTGCCGCCCCGGCTCGAGATGGCTGCGTCCGCGGTCCCTGCGGCTCCCTCCGGGCCACAGGAGCCCCACCCCGGCGTCGCGGTAGGCGGCCACCGCCTCGGACCGCGTGAGCCGCCCGAGCACCTGTCCCGTCGGGAGCAGCAGCGCCGTAGGGGCGTACCGGTGGCCACCGAGGTGCGAGCACTCCCACAGCAGCCCCGGTTCGATGTCGTCCTCCAACGCCGCGAGCAGCGGGCGTCCCTCAATGGCGCAGCACCGGTCGCGGTGGGCGTGGCTGCACACGAGCAGGATCGGATCCGGCTCGGGTCCGGAAGGTTCCGGGCGTCCGGCCGAGTCCCAGTCCCTGACCCAGGTGAGGACCTCCTCGGGCGAGCCGACCTCGAAACGGGTGGCCCAACCCCCGTCCCCGAAGCCACCGGACACGAGCACTGTGAGGGGGTCGTCGCCCACGGTGTTGCGGCGCGCCTGGCGGAGCAGGAGCAGGCGCCCCCCGAGCCCGGCAACCAGATCCTCGAGTTGGGCGCCGAGTTCGTGGTCGAGGGCGCGGGCGCTTGTCGCCGCTTTGGGCCCCCACGGGCCGGGGGCCTCGAGGCAGACCCAGAAGTCCGCGCGCGGCGCCGTGCCCCAGGCCGGCAGGTCCGCCTCGGCCCACAGCACTGAACAGCGGCTCATACCGGCCAGCCTAGCCGCCGGTGCTCCGTCGGCCCGCGGGTCGGCACAGGCGGGTCAGCCACAGTCGGTCAGCCCGAGGCGTTCCTTCAGTTCCAGCACGCGCAGCGCGGACTCCGCGACACGGTCGGCGAACGCGTCGTCGCTTCCCGCCCTGGTGACGGTGGCGTCGATCATCTCGGACATGAGGGCGGGGTCGGCGTTGATGGCGAGGTCTCCCCCTGCCTCGAGGAACCTGACGGCCCGTTCGGCGGGCTGGACGTCCGCAACGGCCTGCGCGGCGCCCAGGTCGTCGGCCAACACGACACCCTTGAACCCGATCTCGCCGCGGAGCAGGTCGGTGATGATCGTCTCGCTGAACACGCCCTCGTTGTCGGGATCGATGCGCTGAAAGACGGCTGACGACACCATGACGGTGTCAGCCCCCGCGTCCAGGCCAGCGCGGAAGACGTCAACGGAGGGGTCGTCCCGCGTCGTCACGTCGTCGGTGGCCTCACCGAAGTCGGTGTTGGTGCCCACCCGGCCGAGCCCGGGGAAGTGCTTGAGGGACGTCCCGATACCGGCTGCGTGCATGCCCTCGACGAAGGAGGACACCCGGGCGGCGGCGACGCCCGCGTCGGTGGCGTAGTGGCGCCCCAGTCCGCCGATGGGGTCGTTGTCGGCCTCGTGGCCGGGGGCGACGAGATCGGCAACGGGCGCGAGGTTGAGGCGCACCCCCGCCTCCGCCAGCTGCCCGCCCCAGGTCTCGGCCTCGGCGCGGAGCTCGTCGTCGGCCCAGGTACCCTGCTCGACGGCGGGTGGGATGTCGTCGAAGCCGGCACCCGTGAGCCTCTGGACGCTGCCGCCCTCCTGGTCGACCGCGACCAGGAGCGGCAGTTCCACGGTGCCCAGGCTGCCCAGCTCCGCGGTGAGGGCACGGGTCTCGGCGATCCCCGCGGTGCTGTTGCCGAGGAGAACCACGGACCCGACCCGGCCCAGGGAGATCGCGCGCCGGGTGGCCTCGTCCAGCCCTGCAGTGGACACGCCCACCATGAACAGCTGCCCCACCTGCTCGTCGAGCGACAACCCCTCCACGACGGCCGGGCAGCCGGTTGGGACCTCGGGGGTCGGGGACGCGACGGACTCCGCGGTGACCTCCGCTGCCGCGGGAGGTGCGGTCGCCAGCGTCGGCGGGAGGACGGGTGCGGGCGCGCACCCGGCCGCTGTCAGCAGCGCCAGGGGGACGAGGCCTCGGATACTCCGCACGTCAGCGGTCGAGGTAAAGGTGGTGGTGGGCGTCCAGCAGGCCGAGGAGTGCGTTCTCCACCACCTCCGGCAGCGCCGGGTGGATCCAGTACTGCCCCCGCGCGAGTTCGTCGACGCGCTGCCCGAAACTCATCGCCTGGATGAGCGGCTGGATCAACGTCGGCGCCTGGGGCCCGATGATGTGTGCCCCCAGCAGGTGCCAGGTGCCGGGATCGGCGAGCAGTTTGACGTAGTGCGTCTCGTCCTCAAGCGCCCAGCCGTACGCGACGTCCGCGTAGCGCTGGCGCGACACGACGTACCGCGTGCCCCAGGCCCGCAACTGTTCCTCCGTCGCACCGACACAGGCCACCTGGGGGTTGCTGAAGACGGCGTGCGGGACGTAGCGATGGTCGGTCTCCACCGGCTTGGCGGGGTAGAGGAGGTTGTGCGCGACGGTACGCATCTCCTGGTTCGCGACGTGCTTCAGCTGGTAGTCGCTCGAGACGTCGCCCAGCGCCCAGATGCCCGCAACGTTGGTGCGCTGCTGCGCGTCGACGTGGACCTGCCCGCCCGGCCTGACGTCCACCCCGGCCTCGGCGAGGTTGAGGGTGTCCGAGTTGGGGATGCGACCGACTGCGATGAGCAGCGCGTCGGCGTCGTATTCGTACTCGACGCCGTTGCGGTCCGCCGTGATGACCGTGAGGCCGTCGCGGCCGTTGTCCTCGAGCGCGGCGAGCGACTGGTTGAGCCGGACGTGGACCCGCTTCGCGAGGAGACTCCCGAAGTGGTCGGCGATCTCGCGGTCGTGGTGCCGCAGCAGGACGTCGGAGCGGTTGATGAGGGTGACGTCGGTGCCGAGCGCGGAGAAGACGTGGGCGAACTCGGCGGCGATGTAGCCGCCGCCGACGATCACGAGCCGCCGCGGCAGCTCTTCGATCCGCATGATGGTGTCGGAGGTGAACACGCGGTCGGCGACCTCGTCCCGGCCGGGAACGTCCAGCTCGCGGGGCCGGGAGCCGGCGGCGATGACGATGTGGTCCGCGCTGATCTCGTCCTCACCGACCCGCAGGGTGTTGGGCCCGGTGAAGGCGGCCTCCGCATGAAAGACGGTGACGTTGGCGGCCCGCTCGCGCCAGTCCAGCCCGCCGGCGGAGATCGGGTCGATCCGGCCGAAGATCCTGTCGCGGATGGCCGGCCAGTCGGCGCCCCGGTACTCCAGGTCCACGCCGAGGCGGGCGGCGTGGCCGGGGCTCGCCGCGAGGTCCGCCGGGAGCACGAACATCTTGGTGGGGATGCAGCCGCGGTTGAGGCAGGTGCCGCCGAACACCGGATCGCGTTCCACCAGTGCCACGTTCCAGTCGTCGAAACGCTCGTCGATCAGCGAGTTGCCGGTGCCGGACCCGATGATCACCAGATCGAAATGCTGCATGGCGACCATTGTTCCATCATCGGCCATACGACGGTCCAGCCCGCCCCGGCGGGCCCCCTAAGCTGGTCCGCATGAGCGCATCATGGGCAGTGATCACCGGAGCATCGAGCGGCCTCGGCGTCGAGTACGCCGACCGGCTGGCGGGCGAGGGCACCAACGTGCTTCTCGTCGCGCGGCGGACCGGGCACCTCGTGGAGGTCGCCGAGGACATCCGCGCGCGCCACGGTGTGGAGGCCGAGGCACACCCCGCCGACCTCACCCTCGCCGGGGAACGCGCCGAGCTGATCCGGCGGATGTCGGAGCTGGACGTCAGTCACCTGGTCAACAATGCCGGATTCGGCACCATGGGGAACTTCCACGAGACGGACCCGGGGCGCATCGACCAGGAGGTCCAGCTCAACGTCATGGCGCTCACGGACCTCACGCGGGCCGTCGTGCCGGGCATGGTGGCGCGCGGCGCGGGAGCGGTGATCCAGGTGGCCTCCACCGCCGCCTTCCAGCCGCTGCCCACGATGGCGGTGTACGCGGCCACGAAGGCCTACGTCCTGCGCTTCGGCACGGCGCTGTGGGAGGAACTGCACTCGACGGGCGTGCGGGTCGTCGTGATCTGCCCCGGCCCCACCGACACGGAGTTCTTCCACAAGGCCGGCGACGACTCGGTGATGCGCACCCGGCGCACCCCGGGCCAGGTCGTCGACACGACGATGCGGGCGCTGCGCGCGCACCGGCCGGTGGCGGTCGACGGGCTGCCCAACGCGGCGATGGCCTTCGCGACGCGGCTCGCCCCGCTCGGGGTGCAGGCGCGCGTCGCCCGCCGGGTCGCCACCTACTAGGGGCGCTAGCTGACCGTCACAGACTTGTTCTCGGACGCCCGCTCCGGCGGGTCGTCCCAGGTCACTGCGGCCCGGATATCGTAACTCCCGGCGTTGAGCTGGACGCTCACCGACCAGACGCGCCAGCCGTCCCCGTTGACCCCCGTCGACGTCTGCGCCGAGGTCTGCGCCACGACGAGTTCGGTCTCGAGATCGGTGATGGTGACGATCGGTTCGCCGACGCCCGGCTTGACCGTCCCGATGATGACCAGCTGGCCGGCGGTGAGCTTCGCCCCGTTCTCCGGAGAGGTGATCCACAGCTCCGGCATCGGGGCGATCGCGGACCTGGTGAACCCGGTCGCGCTGACGAACGCCTCGGGCGGAGCGGCTCCGTCCTGGAGGAACTTGACGCGCAGGTCGAGGTCGCCCACCAGCTCGGAGGCGGTGTACACCACCTGGTCGCGTGCGCGCTGCGCGTCGGCGAGCGTCGTGATGTCCTCGAACGCGTCGGCGGTGAGATCGACGGTGAGGACGTCACCGGCCGTGTCCGTGGTGTTGACGCTCCCGGGGCCCCACGCTGAGGAGTAGTCCGGGTCGAGCGGCGCGAGGCTCAGCAGCGCCTCGATGGCTCCCCGGACGAGGTTCCCCGTCGACGGCAGGTCGCGCAGCTCGCGGTAGAGCCCCCCGCTCTGCCGGCCGACGTAGTACAGCGGCACATCGCGGACCTGCGCCGGCATGGACTGCGAGGCGGAGGCCGAGGCCGACGGTGTGGCGCTCGGGCTCGCGCTCGCGCTGGGGCTGGCGCTGGCACTGACGCTGGGGTTCTCGGTGGCGGTCACCGTCGGCCGGGTCAGGACCGCGAACAGCAGGCCCACGACGACCGCGATGACGGTGACGGCGGCGACGACGCGCGTGCTCACACCGTCGCGCCGCTGATGCGCGATCTCGGTGAGCTCCTTCTCGAGTTCCTCGGTTCCGGGAGTCTGGACCTGTGCCGCAGCGGTCCGCAGTGCGGCCGTGATCTCCTGCGAGAGCGACTCGATGCCGCCCGTCTCGGTGCCGGGGCCCAGCCGGCCGAGGGACCGTCCGAGCGCCTCGAGGGCCGCCTCGAGGCGCTGATTGCAGCTGCGGACCGTCATCCGCATGATGCCGGCGAGCTCCGGGCCGAACACGGCCAGGTAGTGGCTGACGACGATCAGTTCCGCGGTGCGGTGGGGCAGGGCCGTGAGCGTCCGGAGAACGTCCTGGTGCTTCTGGTCCTCGACGCGCGGAAGCCGGAGCGGCGCCTGCGGTGGGCGGACGGCGCGCGCGAGGTGGACGACGTGCTCCTGGAGGAACTCGACGCGCTCCGCCGGGTCCACCAGCCGGTTGGAGCGCCGCTGCAGGGCCAGCATGGCGCTGCGAACGATCGTCGTGGACTGGTCCTCCGCATCGAGCAGCACGGCCAGCCGGTGCAGGGTCGGGCCCTGCTCCTCGTATACCCGGACCAGCCAGTCCAGGTCCTCGTCCGCGGCCATCGGCTAGATCCCCGCGTACGAGTGCAGCCCGCTGAACAGGAGGTTGACCCCGATGAAGTTGAACCAGAAGGCGACGACGCCGATGAGGGCAATGACCGCCGCGGGGCGGCCGCGCCAGCCGGCGGTGGCCCTGGCGTGCAGGTAGGCGACGTAGATGATCCAGGTGATGAACGACCAGGTCTCCTTGGGATCCCAGTTCCAGAACCGCCCCCAGGCGTACTGGGCCCAGATCGCCCCCGCGGCGATGGTGAACGTCCACAGCGGAACCGCGAAGGCATGGAGCCGGTAGGCCACGAGGTCGAGTCGCTTCGCGGGCGGCAGCTTCGCGAGGTAGCCGGACAGCGGCACGCCGGCGGCCTCGGCGCGGCGTTCGGCCGAATCCCGCACGAGGAACAGCACGGAGGTCACGGCGCCGACGTTGAACGCGGCCCCGGAGACCGCGGCCGCCACGATGTGGATGATGAACCAGACGCTGTGCAGCGCGGGGACCAGCGGCGAGACCTCGACGTAGAACTGCGTGACCGCGATCCCCAGCCCGATGCTGTACAGCAGGGTCAGCCCCAGCCCGAGCCAGCGCATGCCGAACCGGAACACGAGGAACAGATGTATCAGCACGGCGAACGCCAGGGACGACGTGACGAACTCGTACATGTTGCCCCAGGGCAGCCGGTCCGCGGCGAGACCGCGAAGCACCACGGCCGCGACGTGCAGGAGGGCCGCCAGGACCGTGGCGGCCACGCCGAACCTCCCCCACTGGTCCACCCGGATGCGCTGCGCGTCCTCGGAGCCGTCCTCGGGGCGTCGCGGCGCGAGCCCGCGGGCCGAGGCCCACTCGAGGGCGTGCATAGCGAACGCCAGGAGGTAGCCCACAGCCGCGTACACCATCAGCGTGTACGACCATTGCGACAGCGTCACGGGGCGTCCTCCTTCTCGTCAGCGGCGCCCCCATTCTGCCCAGCATCGGCGACGGTGGCCAACAGGGAGGCCACCTCGTCCTCGAGACCGGTCGCGGCGTCGACCCGGTCCAGTCCGCCGACGACGGCCGTGTCGCCGTCGACGCGGACGAACAGCCGGCGGGGCCGCACGAACAGCGAGACCGTGAGGCCCGCGACTCCCACCGCCAGGGCGACCAGCATCAACGTGTTGCCGGGTGTCTGGCTGACCTGCAGCTTCATCCAGCGCTGCCAGCCGTCGAAGGTGAGCGAGCCGAGCCCGTCAGGCAACGTGAAGCCGGTCCCGGGGGCCAGGCGGGCGCGGAGGACCTCGCCGTTGTCGCCCAGGACCTGGGTGAGGCCGTCGGTGTTGAGCGTGTAGACGCTCTCCGGGATGCCCGTCTCCTCGGCCGGCGGTCCGGACCAGGCGTTGAGGAAGACCTCGGGGTTGAGCGCGTCTGGGAAGACCGAATGCGGACCGGTCTCATCGAGCACGGCAGTGGGGAAGAAGAACGCCTCGAAGGCGAGCCGGTCGGGACGCGCGTCGGGGACCTTGACGACGCCGACGGACGAGAAGTTGCCGTCCTGAGGGAGGAACACGACAGGTCCGCTGAACGCGACGTCGCCGTTGCCGTCGGTGACGGTGAACACCGGGGCGTAGCCGTGACCGATGAGGTTGACCTGCGACCCGCCCGCGGTCCTGACGGGCTCGTTGACGGTGAGGAGGAGGTCCCTGGTGCCATCGGCGTCGGTGACGGTCACGTCGGCGTCGAACTGGCGGGCCGCGCCTCGCTGCACCTCGCCGGTCTCGAACGCCGCCCGGAACTCCGTGACGTCGAGGTGGAACGGCTCGAGCGAGTCTGTGTCGACCAGTCCCCCGGCGGTGAAGTCGTCGTACTGGGTGATGACGTTGGCGAACCCGCGGCCCTCAACGACCACCACCGAGCCGTGGAACCCCAGGAGGTTCGACCAGGCCATCCCGAGCAGCATGACCACGAGGCTGACGTGGAACACCAGGTTGCCGCCCTCGCGCAGGTAGCCCCGCTCCGCGGAGATCCCCTCGGGGAAGCGCCGGGTGCGGTAGCGGCGCCCACGCAGCCACCCCTCGGCCCGGTCCAGGCCGATGGCACCGTCCCCCACGACGGCGCCGGACGCGGTGACCGGGAGGCGTTCGATACGGGCGGGCAGCCCCGGCGGGGGCTTGCGCACGGCCGTGACATATTTGCCGATCCGGGGAAGGATGCAGCCGATGAGGGAGACGAACAGCAGCAGGTAGACGGCGGAGAACGCCGGGGAGGTGTAGACGTCGTAGAAGCCCAACGGTTCAAGGATCCGGTCCCAGAACGGGTACTCCTCCTTGAAGTCGAGCACCGAGATCGGGGACGCCGAGCGCTGCGGGATCATCGAGCCCGGGATGGCGGCCAACGCGAGCAGGAACAGCAGGATGAGGGCGGTGCGCATGGAGGTCAACTGACCCCAGATCCAGCGCAGGAACTCGCGGACGCCGAGCGCCGGGCGGCTCACAGGATGGT
>JAUHXZ010000056.1 GCA_030426725.1 Actinomycetes bacterium | reverse complement strand
AGCCGGGCGATCGTGCGGTTGAAGGCGGCGGTGCCGGGGTTGGCCGGGCGGGGCGCGGCCAGTCCCTGTGCGGCGATGGCGACGCGTCGGGCCTCCGGGAGGCTCAGGTGTCGCGGCATGGGGGAAGGATAGCGGTGCCTCCCGCGGGGGCGTGCCGTGAGCACTCTTCCGGCCTCGATCGCGATCGACCCGGGTGAAGCGCTCCCACAGGCGTCGAGTCCGGGAGAGTGCTCGTGGGCCCACCCGGGAGGGACCCGTCGCTCCTCTGCGTGCCCAACCGTGAGCAAGATTCCGGACTCGACGCCCGGTTGATCGTGCCAGCGGAGTGGATCCGGATCGAGTCCGGGAAAGTGCTCACGGGATGGGGCGGTGGGCGGGGCGGGCGCTAGGGTCCGGGGCATGGTGTGGGCAGCGGCGGTGGTCGTCGGGGTGCTGGCCGGCGCGGTGATGGCGCTGCTGGTGCCCCGCGTACACATCGACGACGAGGAGGCACCCGACTTCGCGACGCTGGTGTCGCGGCGGTCCGTGGCGGGCGTCGCGGTGGCGGGCTTCGTCGCGGCGCAGGCGCTGTGGTTCGTCGAACCGCTGCAGTGGTGGCTGTGGGTGCCCTACCTCGGCGTCGGCGCCGCGATGGCGTACGTCGACCTGCGCACCACCTTCCTGCCCATGGTGATGAACTACCTGGCGCTCGGGCTGATGGTCGCGGGCGGGGTGGTCGTCGGGCTCACCGACTGGAGGGCGCTCATCGGAGCCGCCATCGGGGCGGTTGCGGCGTTCGCGTTGCTGTGGCTGGTGTGGCGCTTCTCCCCCGGACTCGGGTTCGGCGACGTGCGGCTGGCGGTGCTGATCGGCGCGGTCGCCGGCGTGGGGGGCGTGCAGATGTGGACGGCGTCGCTGTTCCTCGGGACGCTGCTGGGCGCGCTGCACGGGATAGGGCACGCGATCTGGGCGCGTCGCGACACCGACCGACCCAAGTTCTTCCCCTACGGCCCGGCGCTGTGGCTCGGCCCCGTCGTCGCGGCGGTGGCCCTCGCCGTCGCCTGACCCTCGGCTGGGCATGCGACGAGCCTGACACGCGGTTCGTCGGGCCACGACGAGCCTGCGCCGAGGCTCAACAGCGAAAATGCCCCGAAATGGGGCAATTCCGCGGTTGAGACATCGATCGGGCTCATCGCCGACCGAGGTGAGGTGCCGACGGCGGCGGACCGGAGCCAGGCGTCAGCGGTTGGAGGCCTTCACCCAACGGTCCAGCGTCGACGCCGCCGCACCACTGTCGATGGCCGCCTGCGCGTCGGCCAGCGGCCCGCGCATCTGATCCACCAGCGGCGTGACCGTCGACAGACCCCGGTACGCCAGGATGCCCGCCGCCGCGTTGAGCACGACGATGTCGCGCACGGGCCCCGGCTTGCCGGCCAGCATGTCGCGCGCCACCTGCGCGTTGTGCGCCGGCTCCCCGCCCTGCAGGTCGTGCGGCGCCGCGGGCTGCAGCCCCAGGTCCTCCGGGTTCAGCACCGTCCGGTGCACCCGTCCCTCGGCGATCATCCACACATCGGACTCGGAAGTCGTGGTCAACTCGTCCAGGCCGTCGAACCCGCGGAACACCAGACCCCGCGTGCCACGCTCGGCGAGCACCCGCGCGATCACCGGCGCCACGTCGTCGTTGGCCACGCCCAGCGCCATCGCCCGCGGACGGGCCGGGTTGGCCAGGGGGCCGAGGAAGTTGAACGTGGTCTGGATGCCCAGCGCCTTGCGGATCGGCGCCACGTTCTTCATGGCCGGGTGGTACATCTGCGCGAACAGGAACACCACCCCGACCTCGTCGAGGATCGCCGACTGCTTCGCCGGATCGACGTCGATCTTCACGCCGAGAGCCTCGAGGGTGTCGGCGGTGCCGGCCATCGACGACGCGGCCCGCGCCCCGTGCTTGACCACCTTGGCGCCAGCGCCGGCCGCGACAATCGCGGCCATCGTCGAGATGTTGACCGTATTGGCGCGGTCACCGCCGGTGCCGACGATGTCGACGGCGTCCGGATCCACCGCGATCGGCACCGAGTTCGCGAGCATCGCGTCGGCGAGGCCGGCGATCTCGTCCTCCGACTCCCCCTTCGCGCGCAGCGCGGTCAGCAGCGCCGCGACCTGCACCTCGGAGGCGCGGCCGGCGAGGATCTCGTTGAGCGCCCACGTCGCCGCCGACGTCTCAAGCCCCTCGCGACGCACCAGGCCCGTCAGGATGTCCGGCCAGGTGTATCCCGACATCAGCCAACCTCGGCCAGGCGGGCGCGGATCAGGTTCGCGACCTGCACCGGCATCGTCACCGGGTCGATCGGGAACGGCGCGACGGCCTCCGCCCGCGACCACGACGCCAGCCACGCGTCGGCTTCACGGGTGACGAGCAGCATGATCGGCGGAGAGTCGGCGTACTCCTCCTTGATCTGGTGGGCGATCCCGAAGCCGCCCGACGGCTGCGCGTTCCCGTCGAGGATCAGCAGCGCGTACTCGTTACCCGCGTCGAGCGTGGAGAGGACGGCGCCCTGCGTGGCGGTTTCGAACACCTCGATCTCCGGCAGGTCGCTCGCGACACGGCGCCCCAGCGACAGGCGCACCTGTTCGCGCACCGTACGGTCGTCGGAGAACACCAGCACCTTGACGGTGGCATCGCTCATTGTGGCTCTTCCTTCGCGTTGTCGCCTGCAACCATCGGGCCCGGATGGCTCTGCGGGCCATCGTAGCCAAGGTTGCGTTGCCTGGCTTGCCGGGCCTCCTCGCGGTCCAGTGCGCGGTCGACGCGCCGCGCCTCCCGCTGCGAGTCCCTCACCCACTGGATGAAGATCGTGATCATCGCCGCGAACATGGTGATGTCGCCCGTCGCCCAGATGAGCCCGCCCGCCCACGACTGGTCCTCCAGCGGAGACAGCCCCCACGCCCGGTCGAAAGCCAGGTACCAGTCCTCCGCGATGAGCTGCGTCGAGCCCATGATCGTCACGCCGAGGAACGCGTGGAACGGCATCGTCAGCATGAACAGCAGGATCCGGATCGGGTACGGCATCTTGATCGGTACCGGATCCACACCCAGCAGGGGGAAGAAGAACAGTACGCCGACGGTCACGAGGTAGATGTGCAGGAAGTCGTGCCAGAAGTCGACCTCGAGCGTGAGCTCGTAGAAGCCCGTCATGTAGAGGATGAACGGACTGGCGATCATCAGGCCGGTGGTCAGCGGCGGGAACAGCATCACCTTCGCCACCCACGAGTGCAGGAACTTCAGCAGCCAGCCGCGGGGACGCTTCGGCAGCGTCCGCAGCGCGAGCGTGACCGGGGCGCCGAACACCAGGAACACCGGCGCGATCATGTTGAGGATCATGTGCTGGATCATGTGAGTGTGGAACAGCACCGTGTCGTAGACACCGAGGAAGCTGAACCGCGCCACCGCGATGCCGCCTACCCCCAGCCCGACGAACGAGATGGTGCGCATCACGGGCCACTTGTCGCCCCGACGGCGAAGCGTGAGGACGCCGCGCAGGTAGAGTCCCCCCACGAGCAGCAACGACACGGCCACCAAAGGCTCAACATCCCAGGCCGTCAGGTAGCGAATCCCCTCCAGCGGGACGATGTCGTCGCCGGGCTTCGCGTGGAGCGGAAGGACGCTCAGGAACCCGGCAGACATGCCGCGGATTATCGCACACCCCCATCCGCGACCGCGAGGGGGGTGGGGTTAATCCGGTCGCCGGCGTGACGTATGCCCCGTCTTCCGGCAATAATGACCACGTGGCGACGAATCATGACACCCTGACAGCCCCGGCAGAGATGCCGACGGGCGCGATCCATCAGGTCTCCTCGGCGAGATTGAACAAGCCCGCGGGCCGCCCCGACACCGTGTCGGTGGGCGTCATCGTCTGGCTGGCCAGCGAGCTGATGTTCTTCGCGGCCCTGTTCGCGGCCTACTTCTGGATCCGCGGCATCACCACCGACGCAGCGGCAGCCGCCGGCGTGCCGTCCCTGTGGGAGACCAACGCGGTCCACCTCGACGTCACCTTCGCCGCCATCAACACGGCCATCCTCGTCACCTCGTCGATCACCTGCCAGCTCGCCGCCAACGCGGCCGAGGCCGGCCGGGTGTCGGGCACCTGGTACAACCCGCTGAAGTGGGGGCTCCGGGAGGGCTTCATCGTCACCGCCATCCTCGGCTCGATCTTCGTCGCCGGACAGGTGTGGGAGTACTTCACCCTCTTCAACGAGGGCTTCACCATCTCCACCGACCAGTACTGGTCGATGTTCTTCCTCGCCACGGGATTCCACGGCCTCCACGTCACCGGCGGCATCGTCGCCTTCTGGTTCGTGCTCGCCCGCTCCTACATGACCCGTACCCACACCCACGAACAGACCGTCAGCGCCCACGTCGTGTCGTACTACTGGCACTTCGTCGACGTCATCTGGATCCTCCTGTTCGGCGTCCTGTACTTCCTCCAATAAGCCCGAGCTGGAGCACACCGTGAAATTCCTGACCAACCTCAGGCGGCACGCCGCTGCGCGGCCCATGCTGCTGATCTTGGCCCTCCTCGCCGTCGGACTCGGCTACAGCGTCGTCGCCCCGCAGCAGTCGTCGGCCGAGACCGAGATGACTCAGCAGATCGAAGAGGGCAAGGCCCTGTTCGACTTCACCTGCTCGTCCTGCCACGGCCTCGGCGGTGAGGGCACGACGCAGGGCCCGTCGCTCATCGGCGTCGGTGCCGCCGCCGTCGACTTCCAGATGGGCACTGGCCGCATGCCCGCCGCCCGCGAGCAGGCCCAGCTCCCGGCACGCCAGGTCAACTACTCGCAGGAGCAGATCGAGGCCGTCGCCGCCTACGTCGCCACGTTCGGCCCCGGCCCCGCCATCCCCTCCCCCGACCAGGTGTCGCCCGAGGGACTCACGGAGGAGGAGATCGCCCGCGGCGGTGCCCTCTTCCGCGCCAACTGCTCCGCCTGCCACGGCATCACCGGCGGCGGCGGCGCGATGCCCAACGGCAAGTACGCACCGAACCTCACCGAAACCACCGGAGTCCATATCTACGAGGCCGTGCGCACCGGACCCCAGCAGATGCCCACCTTCTCCAAGGAGGTCATCACCGACCAGGACGTGCGGGAGATCATCGCCTACGTCGACGACGCCAACTCCCAGCCCAACTACGGCGGCCTGACCATGGGTGACGCCGGCCCGGTGTCCGAGGGTTTCTGGGCCTTCGTCATCGGCATCGGCGGGCTCGCCATGGTCGCCACCTGGATCGCCAAGAAGGGGGCCCGCGCCCGATGAGCCACGACAACCTGCCGGTGAAGGACCCCGAACTCGGCCACCCCGTCCCCAACCCGGGGCTCGAGGAGCACGTCGAGCGGTACACCGACGTCGACAAGGGCGCAGGCGACCGCGCCTACCGCACCATCCTCATGATGCTCGGCGCCGTCCCGGTCCTGGCGATCCTGTTCGTCGTCATCTACTTCGCGGTCCCCCGCGACGCCTACATCGACTTCGGCATCCTGCAGGCCAACGCCATGAACCTCGGGTTCGGGCTGACCGGCGGCCTCGCCGTGCTGCTCATCGGCCTGGCCGTCGTCCAGTGGGCGCGCGTCATCATGGGCGACGAGGAGTCCGTCGAGATCCGCCACGCCGCCAGCTCCTCCGAGGAGGAGCGCGCCGCCGTACTCGAGGAGTTCGACGCGGGCGTCGAGCAGTCCGGCGTCCGCCGCCGCAAGCTGCTCCTGGGCGCCGCCGGCGGTGGCCTCGGCATCTCGCTGGTACCCGCCGTCGTGCTGTTCGCCGACATGGGCCCGCACCCGACTGCCGCCGTCCGCGCCGAGACCATCGAGCGGACCATCTGGGAGGAAGGCATCCTCCTGGTCAACGACGTGACCTGGGAGCCGCTGCGGCCCGAAGCGCTCGAGGTCGGCCAGCTGGTCAACGCGCAGCCCGCCAACCTCAACGACTTCCACGGCGCCGAACTGCAGGTGGAGAAGGCCAAGGCCTCCATCATCGTCGTGCGGATGGATCCCAACTCCATCAAGATCCCGCAGTCGCGGGCCGACTGGCACGTCGGCGGCATCCTCGCCTACTCCAAGATCTGCACCCACGTCGGCTGCCCCATCTCGCTGTGGGAGCGGCAGACGCACCACCTGCTGTGCCCCTGCCACCAGTCGACGTTCGACCTCGGCAACAGCGGCGTCGTCGTGTTCGGCCCCGCCGCACGCGCCCTGCCGCAGCTGCCGATCCGGGTCAACGCCGACGGCTACCTCGTCGCCCAGAGCGACTTCACGGTGCCGGTCGGACCGAGCTTCTTCGAGCGCGACTCGAGTCAGGACTTCCAGGACGGAGACCAGTGATGGCCACCCCCACCCGCGTCGCCGAGTCGTCGCCCGCCGTCGAGGCGGACCGGGCGCCCGCCAGCAAGCCGAAGGAGATGCACGGCGTCGCCAAGTGGGCCGACGAACGCATCGGCATCGCCAAGATCGGCAAGTTCGGCCTGCGCAAGGTGTTCCCCGACCACTGGTCGTTCCTACTGGGCGAGATCGCGCTGTACTCGTTCATCATCCTGCTGCTGACCGGCGTGTTCCTCACCATCTGGTTCAAGCCGTCGATGGCCGAGATCGAGTACGACGGCTCCTACCAGCTCCTCAAGGGCATGCCGGTGTCGGAGGCGTTCGCGTCGACGCTCGACATCTCCTTCGACGTCCGCGGCGGGCTGCTCGTGCGGCAGATCCACCACTGGGCGGCCCTGCTGTTCGTCGCCGCCGCCACCGTGCACATGCTTCGCGTGTTCTTCACCGGCGCGTTCCGCAAGCCGCGTGAGGTCAACTGGCTGATCGGCGTCGGGCTGCTGTCGCTGTCGCTCATCGCGGGCTTCGCCGGCTACTCGCTGCCCGACGACCTGCTGTCCGGTACCGGTCTCCGGTTCGTCGACGGCCTGATCAGATCGATCCCGATCATCGGCACGTGGGCGGAGTTCTTCGTCTTCGGCGGCGAATACCCGGGCAGCATCCTCATCCCGCGCCTCTACATGGTGCATATCCTGCTCGTGCCCGGCATCCTGCTCGGTCTGATCTCCGCGCACCTGGCGCTCGTGGTGTACCACAAGCACACCCAGTACCCCGGCGCCGGCCGCACCGAGAACAACGTCGTCGGCTACCCGCTGTTCCCCATCTACATGGCCAAGGCGGGCGGCTTCTTCTTCATCGTGTTCGGGTTCCTCGTCCTCATGGGCGGGTTCTTCCAGATCAACCCGGTGTGGCTGTACGGGCCGTACGACCCGGCGAAGGTCACCGCGGGCTCCCAGCCCGACTGGTACATGGGCTGGGTCGAGGGCGCCATCCGCATCATCCCCGCGATGGAATGGCACATCGCCGGCACCACCTGGACGTGGAGCGTGTTCCTGCCCGGCGTCGGGCTCATGGGCGTGCTGTTCGTCGGGCTCGGGCTGTGGCCGTTCATCGAGTCGTGGATCACCGGCGACAAGCGTGAGCACCACCTGCTCGACCGCCCCCGCAACGCCCCGACGCGCACGGCGCTCGGAGTCGCCGGCATGACCTGCTACGGCATGTTCTGGCTGTCCGGCGGCAACGACATCATCGCCACCCGCTTCAATCTCGACCTGAACGCCATCACGCTGTTCATGAGAGTCGCGGTGTTCGTGGCCCCGGTGATCGCGTTCATCATTACCAAGCGCATCGCGCTCAGCCTCCAGCGGGCCGACCGCGAGCGGGTCCTGCACGGCTCCGAGGACGGCATGATCGTCCGCTCCCCCGAGGGCGGCTACTCCGAGGCGCACCTGCCGGTCAGCAAGGAGGAGGAGTTCCTCCTCACGCAGCACCTTCAGCACAAGGTGCTGGAGCAGGGGCACGACACCGATGCCCGGGGCGTTCAGCGCAAGAAGGGCGGCGTCGGTCGTCTGCAGGCACGACTGTCGCGGTGGTACCTCGGGCACGACATCCCGAAAGCCACAGCGTCGGAGATCGAGGCTGCCCACAACCACGGTGCGCACGGCGAGGTTGAGGGTTCCCACGGGGCCCCGGAGCTCGACGGTGACGGGACGGGCGCCACTCCGCACCACAGCGCCGACGAGGACGCCCACAGCGGCTCCACCGCCGGCTGATTCAACCACCACAAAGGACTGCTCCCCGGTCCGACGGAACTCCGTCGGACCGGGGAGCAGCCCTTTTCGGCACCTTTGTGGCCGCTCTGCTTCGATCCCCGCGGCTGCTGTTCCTCCAGATGGACCTCATCGTCCCCTGAGGCGGCGGACGCGTCCCTCGCGGAACACCAGCCGCGCCATCCGGAAGTATCCAACGCCCGTCCGCACCACCATCCTGTACGGAGGCCTCCATGGCCGGGCTGAGCTCCGAGCGTGGCCTACCGTGGTGACACTGCGGCCGGCGTTGTGGAGGGTCCCTCAGCAATCGGCAAGGCTGGTTTTCTGCCCGGCCTTGGTAGACTGGCACTTCGTGCGATTCCTACACGGCAGCCCAAGCTACGACCTGACCTACAGCGACGTCTTCATGGTCCCCTCCCGCTCGGGCGTGACCTCCCGTCTGGACGTGGATCTCACCTCCACCGACGGCCTCGCCACCCCGACGCCGCTCGTCGCCGCCAACATGACCGCCGTCTCCGGCCGCCGCATGGCTGAGACCATGGCCCGCCGCGGCGGCCTGGCGATCTTCCCGCAGGACATCCCCAGCGACGTCGTAGCCCGCAGCATCGACAAGGTCAAGTCCGCACACCCCGTCTTCGACACCCCCGTGACCGTCGCGCCCACCACCACCGTCGGCGAGACCCTCAGCCTCATCGGCAAGCGCGCGCACGGCGTCGCCGTCGTGGTGGACGCGGACCGCCGCATCCTCGGCCTCGTGACCCCGCAGGACGCCATCGAGGCCGACCGCTTTGCCCAGGCGCAGGACATCATGACCACCGATGTCACCCGCGTCCCGGTCGAATCCACGCCCGAGGAGGTGTTCGCGAAGCTCTCCGAACAGCACCAGAAGGTCGGACTGGCCGTCGACGCCGACGACCGCATCGCCGGCCTCATGACCCTCAAGGGGGCCCTACGCTCCGCGATCTACTCTCCCGCCGTCGACCACGAGGGGCACCTCCGCGCCGGCGTCGCGGTGGGCATCAACGGCGACATCAAGGCCAAGGTCCGCGCCGCCCTCACCGGACGCGCCGACGTCATCGTCATGGACACCGCCCACGGCCACCAGGAGAAGATGATCTCCGCCCTCAGCCTCGCCCGCGACGAGCGCGACGCGTTCGAGGCCGAGACCGGCCGCCGGGTGCTCATCGTCGCCGGCAACGTCGTCACCCCCGACGGCTGCGACGACCTCATCGACGCCGGCGCCGACATCCTCAAGGTGGGCGTCGGGCCGGGCGCCATGTGCACGACGCGCATGCAGACCGGGGTCGGCCGCCCGCAGTTCTCCGCGGTGCTCGAGTGCTCCGAGGCCGCGAAGGCCCGCGGGATGTCCGTCTGGGCCGACGGCGGGGTCCGCCACCCCCGCGATGTCGCCCTCGCGCTCGCCGCCGGTGCCGGTTCCGTGATGATCGGGTCCTGGTTCGCCGGCACCCATGAGTCCACCGGGGACCAGCTGGTCGACAACCAGGGCCGGGTCTACAAGGAGTCGTTCGGCATGGCGTCCGCGCGCGCCGTGCGGCAGCGTACCCGCGAGCAGTCGGCGTTCGACCGGGCACGGGCCGCCATGTTCGAGGAGGGCATCTCCTCGTCGCGCATGTACCTGGATCCGCGCCGCCCGGGTGTCGAGGACCTCATCGACTGGATCACCTCCGGCGTGCGGTCGTCCTGCACGTACGCCGGTGCCAGGACGGTCGACGAGTTCGCCGACCGTGCCGTCGTAGGCGTGCAGTCCGGCTCCGGCTACGAGGAAGGCCGACCGGTCGACCAGAGCTGGTGAGCCCGCGCGGGGCTCACGCAGCCGCCCGGGACCTGCCCGACGCGGTCGCGCACAGTGCCCCTCGCCCCACCTACGAAGGTCGGCGACGAGCCATCCAGTTCCACTTGAGCCCCTCCGACTGGACGTTCAGCTATGTGGGTCCCGGTACGCCGATCTACCTCCCACCGGGCGGAGGCCAGACCTTCTGGTTCGGCGCCAACGGAAGCAACTCGGGCTACTTCAGTGGCACTGTTACTCTCTGCATCGACTGGGGGCACGATCCGGGTCTTGGCGATGACTCGAGCACCCACGCACCGATCTGCAGCCCTCCGTTCGGCGTCAGCTTCAATACCGACCACTCGATCTGCACGCAACTGTTCCGCTGATGACCCTCCCTGAGGGGGCCCAGCCTGGACTTATCCACAGATCGGGCCACTTCTCAGCCGATCTCAGGAACGTTAGGTTACGGCTGCGCAACGATTTCGCGCGCATCGCGGCGCGGCGACCCATCCGGCAGCGGTGCGGCGCCCCGGTGCGACGACGTCGGTGAGCGTGCAAGAATGTATCGCACCTGGTAACCCGTGCCTCCGAACGCGATCAGGGATGCTAACCTTTGGGACAAGTCAGTTATCCCCAGGCTTGAACCGCCGGTTGGGCATGTATTCTCCTATGCCCCGCCGCAGTGCTAATGTTTGATGCAGCCAGCACGACGCGCTACGCGTCCGCATACCTGAGGGGGATTCACATGGCTGAGTTTATGGATGTGCCGGTCCGTCGGCGCACCGTTGCCAAGGGCGTCGCCTGGACGGTGCCCGCCGTTGCTGTCGCCAGCACCGCACCTGCCTTTGCGCTCTCCGGCACGCCCCCGATCATCTGCGCCGGCGTCGCCTGCAAGCTGCCCGGCTCCAGCTGCGACAACTTCATCGCCGGTCTCGACGGGACCAAGGGCTTCGCCTTCCCGTTCACGATCGAGAACACGGACAGCAAGCCGATCTACATCTACAGCGTGACGATCGCTCCGTTCGCAGACAAGACATTCGATGTCGTCGGAGTCTCCTTCCCGTTCGGCCCCATCGCCGCAGGCGCCTTCCTTGAGGTCACCGTCTACGCCAATGGCAGCAGTAGCGACCAGACCGGCGGCGTCACCACCGTCACCGTGGAATGGGGACACACCCCCCTGGCTGCGGATGACACGGAGCACGAGGCCATCGCGGTGCCGATCGCAGTCCCGCGCTTCGGCGTGTGCTCGGTCAAATGGAGCCTCCCCAGGGGCGGCGGCACCGGCTGGTCCGGAGCCAACACCTGTGATCCGGATTTCTACGACAACCCGCTGGTCGGCTGCTCCAGCTGAGCGCCGCCCTTGGGCAGACAGGCACACCGCCGTCACTTCCGCTTGCGGAAGTGACGGCGGTGTCGCGTTGTTCCGGAATGCGCGCGGGTCACTGTTTCTCGAGTCACTCCACTCCCCGCCATGATTCGCCGGTCCTTTGTCCGAGTGTCAGTATTCGTCATTGACATTCGCTTGATGAAGTGTGTGCTTTACCGAGCTATTAGGGAGTCAGAATGAATGACTCGCTGAACACACCGATCAAACGACGCACCGTCGCCAAGGGCATCGCCTGGACCGTGCCCGCCGTCACCGTTGCCGGCACCGCTCCCGCTTTCGCCGCTTCATCCGGCGAGGTGATCTTCACCTACCAGGTCGCCTGCAAGTCTGCCGGCGCCTCCTGTGACAAGGATCCGTACTGGATCAACAAGGGCTACAGCGTCCGGTTCTGGGTGTGCAACACGAGCCCGTTCGAAGTCGCCGTGACCCTGCCGCCGCAGATGGCGGGCCAGATCGCAGGAGAGGACGTCGTCTTCGACGTCGGCCTCGTCGGTGAGTACACCGGGCTCACGTTCATTCTCCCCGCTGGTAGCCCTAGCTCCCCTGCCTGTCAGGTCGTCGACATCAAAGCCGAGTACGACACCAGTGGGAATACTCCGGTGTGGGCATCGGGAACCGCAACGTGGACGTCGACGGATCCGAGCATTGATGTATCTGGCACAAGCGAGATCTCCTTCTACGCCGACGACACCCCGGTGTGTGAGTACCCGGGCGCCGGCGAATCGCCCAACGGCTGCACCTTCCCACCCGAATCCGAGCCCGAGGCCGAGATCCTCGGCGGCGGCCGGCTCCCGGAGACGTCCTGCAGCTACTACGAGGCCGGAGCGGCAAACACGTTCTTTGGCGTCCACCTCCAGTTGACCAACACGGATCAGGGACGCGCGATCCGCCTGCTCACGAGCACCATCACCTACTCCCTGGAGCCCACGCTGGGCAACGTCGAGTACGTGGGCCCCTTCACCGACATCTTCCGCCCCCGGCGAGTCCAAGGACTACTGGTTCGGCGGGGTGGCCAGTAAGCCGCAGACCGGCGGATTCACCGCGGATGCGCGGGTGTGCCTCGACTGGGAGTACGCCTCGGGCTTCACTCCCCCGCATCAGCCGATCTGCAGCCCGACGGTGACGGTCTCGTTCGCTGACGACCAGTCGATCTGCACCCTGCTGTTCCGCTGAACGGGCCCCTACCCGCCACGTCGCACAGGTTGGTGCTCTTCGCACAGCGCATGCGGTATGCGAAGAGCACCAACGTATGCGACGAGCCCTCAGCCGACGCACCAGCCCCCTCGCACACCTCCGGGCGCCTCGCATAGCGCATGCGGTATGCGAAGAGCACCCAGGTATGCGACGTGGCCCGCGGGCCCGGCGACGGCGCGCCCAGGGACGCGAAGAGGGCCCGGGGCGTCAAACCCCGGGCCCTCAGCGAAACAACTCAGTGCTTGTAGTCGCCCCGGTAGAACTCCAGCACCCAGCCGCTGGTCGACCAGATGCCCATCCCGAAGCCCACAAGGCTGATCCACGGCTGCGACAGCGCCGGGCCGAGGAAGATGACCGTCACCGTCAGCGCGGCCCAGAACGGCCAGATGCTCTTCGGTGCGAAGAACCCGACAGGCCCGGCCGCCTCGACGACCTCTGCGTCGGGACGGTCCTCGGGACGGGGATCGAAGTTGCGCGCGGTGATCGTCAGGTAGCCCGCGATCATCAGCCCCACGAGCGCGGAGAACCCGAGCACGAACGTACCCGCGATCGACCCGCCCGTGAGGGCATGGATCGGGGTCACCACCACGAAGAAGACGGTGAGGAACCAGAAGACGTACTTCTCGGGCTTCACTTGACGTCACCCTCCTTCTCGACGATGGGGCTGACCCGGTCGAGCAGCTCGCCCGGATCGTTGGTGTGCAGCTGCTCCTCCTCGGCGAGCTCGGGCCTGTGCAGGTCGAGCGCCGGGCTCAGCGAACGGATCCGCGGGAGCGCGTCAAAGTTGTGCCTGGGCGGCGGGCAGGACGTCGCCCACTCGAGCGACCGGCCCCAGCCCCACGGGTCGTCGACGGTCACCAGCGGTGACTTGCGGGTGATCCACACGTTCCACATGAACGGCAGCATGGACACACCCAGCAGGAAGGCACCGAACGTCGACACCTGGTTGAGGAACGTGAAGCCCTCCCAGGCGCCGTAGTCGGCGATGCGGCGCTGCATGCCCTCGACGCCCAGCCAGTGCTGAACGAGGAACGTGGTGTGGAAGCCGATGAACACGGTCCAGAAGTGCACCTTGCCCCACGTCTCGTTGAGCATGCGCCCGAAGAACTTCGGCCACCAGTAGTAGAAGCCGGCGAACATCGCGAACACGACGGTGCCGAACAGCACGTAGTGGAAGTGCGCCACGACGAAGTACGTGTCGGAGACCTGGAAGTCCAGTGCGGGCGCGGCGAGGATGATGCCGGTCAGGCCGCCGAACAGGAACGTGGTGAGGAAGCCGATCGCGAACATCATCGCCGTGTTCAACGTCAACGAGCCCCGCCAGATCGTGCCGATCCAGTTGAAGAACTTCACGCCGGTGGGCACCGCGATCATGAACGTCATGAACGAGAAGAACGGCAGGTTGACCGCGCCGGTGACGAACATGTGGTGCGCCCACACCGACACCGACAGCGCGCCGATGGCCAGCGTCGCGAACACCAGGCCGTAGTAACCGAACACCGGCTTGCGGCTGAAGGCGCTCAGCACCTCGGTGATGATGCCGAAGAACGGCAGCGCGATGATGTAGACCTCGGGGTGCCCGAAGAACCAGAACAGGTGCTGCCACAGGATGGGGCCACCCGACGCCGGGTCGAACACGTGCGAGCCGAGCACTCGGTCCGACTCGAGCACCAGTAGGCCGGCCGCCAGCACTGGGAATGAGATGAGGACCATCATCGACGTGACGAGGATGTTCCACGAGAAGATTGGCATCCGGAACATGGTGAGCCCCGGGGCGCGCATCGTGATGATGGTGGTGACGAAGTTCACCGAGCCGAGGATGGTCGACAGGCCCAGCAGGTACAGGCCCATCAGCCACAGGTCGTGACCGATTCCCGGCGAGTGGATCGAGTTCGAAAGCGGCGCGTAGGCGAACCAGCCGAAGCTGGCGGCGCCGTCGGGACTGACGAAGCCGGCCATCGCCATGAGCGAGCCGAACAGGTACAGGTAGTACGAGAAGCCGTTCATGCGCGGGAACGCGACGTCCGGCGCGCCGAGCTGCAGCGGCAGGATCGCGTTGGCGAAGCCCGCGAACATCGGCGTCGCGAACATCAGCAGCATGATCGTGCCGTGCATGGTGAAGAACTGGTTGAACGTCTCGTAGTTGACGAACTGCATACCCGGCGCGGCCAGCTCGGCGCGGATGCCGAGGGCCAGCAGGCCGCCGATGAGGAAGAAGATGAAGGCCGTGACGAAGTACATGTGGCCGATCACCTTGTGATCGGTGGTGGTCAGGTACTTCATCACCGTCTCACCGAGCCGGTGCGGCTCGGTGCGGCTCTCCGCCTGGAGCTGGGTCCGCTCGGTGATCGTTGCGCTGCTCACGCTTCCTCCTCCGGTGCCGTGGTCGGCAGGGTGGCCTGCAGGGCCTCCTGAAGCTCGAGCTCGCCGGCGTTGCCGTTCTCGGCCAGCTCGATGACGTGCTGCTCGTACTCCTCCTCGGAGACGACGTGCACCTTGAACAGCATGAGCGAGTGGTACTCGCCGCACAGCTCGGCGCACTTGCCGTCGTACTCGCCGATCTTGTTCGGCGTCACCTCGAAGGAGTTGGGGCTGCCGGGGATCACGTCCATCTTGAAGTAGAACGACGGGACCCAGAACGAGTGGATGACGTCGGCCGACTCCAGGTTGAACCGCACCGTCTTGTCGACGGGAAGGTACAGGTCCGGGATCTTCTCCAGCGTGCCGACCTCGTGGGCGTCGGTGCCCACGTCGGGGTTGTCGGCCTCCATGTAGTTGAACGTCCACGACCACTTCTGGCCGATGACGTTGACGGTCACCTCGGGCTCGTCGGACTCCTGCAGGACCGCGTCGGAGGCCTTGACCGTGTAGAAGAACAGGACGCCGATGATGAGGAACGGCACCAGCGTGTACAGCAGCTCGAGCGGCAGGTGGTAGGTGGTCTGTCGCGGCGCGGGGGCATCGCCGTCCCTGCGCCGGTACCGGACGACCGCCCAGCCGATGAGACCCCACACCAGGAGACCGATGACCAGCGACGCGATCCAGGACCCGACCCAGACATCGCCCATGATCGGTGCCTGCTCAGTAGCCGCCTCGGGCAGACCGAACCTCATCGCCTGGTCGGAACACCCCGTCAACCCCACCAGCGAAGCGGGAACCCCCGCCAGCAAGGCTGCACGTACCATTCGCCGTCGCGATGGCGCAGGATTGCGACTCACAAGCTGCCCTTCCGTAAACCGAACGTCCCTGCGGATTCACGCTCGATCCACGGGG
Source organism: Actinomycetes bacterium (assembly GCA_030426725.1). Classification (GTDB taxonomy): domain Bacteria; phylum Actinomycetota; class Actinomycetes; order Propionibacteriales; family Propionibacteriaceae; genus Arachnia. The sequence goes on along the minus strand of JAUHXZ010000056.1, from coordinate 1,078 downwards.
ACACCACTGCTGCGCCCAACCATAACGCATAAAGGCACCCCCATGAACAGTGCTCCATGGGGGTGCCTTAAACTGAAAGTTTGGGGCTATCGCCCCGGGCGGCGGCTCAGTGGAACGAGTCGCCGCACGCGCACGAACCGGTGGCGTTCGGGTTGTCGATCGTGAAGCCCTGCTTCTCGATGGTGTCGACGAAGTCGATGCTGGCGCCGCCGAGATACGGGGCGCTCATCTTGTCGGTGACGACGATGACGCCGTCGTAGTCGGTGGCGACGTCACCGTCGAGCTGACGGTCGTCGAAGTACAGCTGGTAGCGCAGCCCGGAGCAGCCGCCCGGCTGCACGGCGATGCGGAGAACCAGGTCGTTGCGACCCTCCGCGTCGAGCAGAGAGCGAACCTTGTTCACGGCCACGTCGGTGAGGGCGACGCCGTTCTGGATCTGGGTATCGGTCACGCTTGGCTCCAAGTCGTAGAAAGGGGGCAGTGCCTTGTGCTGTTCGAGTCTACGCGGGAATCCCGACAAACCCCAGTGGGGTCCATCCGCCCTCGGCTTAATAGGCCCTTCACCAGGTCCAGGTCGTCGCTACCCGCCGGGCGGTCTCGGCCACCTGATCCGTCGTCGGGACGTCGTCGCCGGCGGCGGGCAGCACCGGGTAGGCCGACTCGAGGCCCGCCAGCCGCAGCTCGCGGGCGGACACGAAATTGCGCCCCACGACGGCGATCACCGGCCGGAGCGCCTCCCCCGCCAGGTCCACCACCCGCTTGACGATCGGCCCGCCGACGGCGTGGAAGTCGAGCATCTCGCCGCCGGTGACGACGACGTCGGCCCGCGCCATCGTCGACGCCAGCCCGTACCGGTCCGCCAGGTAGGTGAGCGGGTCCGTCACCGTGGCCCCTACGGCCTGGAGCAGCAGCCCGAGCCCGCCGGCGGCCCCCGCGCCGGGCCCCGCCTGGAGCCCCAGCCCCGTGGCCCAGCGTCCGGCGACCGCGTCGGCGGCCAGCACGTCGGCCAGGTCGAGGCCGTTCTCGCGGCCCTCCGTGGCGGCCAGGCCGGTGAGCCCCGTCAGCGGGCGCTCCTGCT